>JABGQJ010000513.1 GCA_018648945.1 Victivallales bacterium | reverse complement strand
CCCTACACGAGTCCGGCGGGGGTGCTCGCCGCCAACAACTACGGTCTGCACGACATGGCGGGCAATCTGCGGGAATGGTGCTGGGATTGGGACCCAGGCCACGTGGGCTCGGACCGCGTGTTGCGCGGCGGCAATTGGAGCTACTACGCCGAAGACTGCCGCTCCGCGTCCCGCTACGGGGGCTACCCGGGCGACCGCAGCTACTACGGCGGCTTCCGGGTCTGTTTCCCAGCCCCAGAGTCGGGCATCGTGTCGCTCGACTTCCGCGACTACACACTGACCGTGGCCAGCGCGCACGCGACGCCCACCCCTGCGGTCGGGCCGCACACGTACGCCTGGCACGCCACGGTCACATGCACTGTGACAGACGCTTCGTCGACGCATGACCCAACAGGGTGGACCGGTACCGGCAGTGTCCCAGCCACCGGGACGGCTTTGACGACGGGTGCGCTGTTGCTGGACGAGGTGGGCGGCAGCACGGCGTCCTCGATCGCCTGGGAGTGGAGCGAGGCACCCGCCGCCGACGACGACGCCTACACTACGCCTGAAGACACACCTCTAACCGTCATCGCACCTGGCGTTCTGGCCAACGACACCGATGCCGAAGATGATCCGCTTACGGCGGCGAAACTCACCGACCCCGCCCACGGCACGGTCACGCTCCAGGCCGATGGCTCCTTTGTCTACACACCGGCCGCGGAGTATTCCGGCACGGACAGCTTCACGTACAAGGCGAATGACGGTCACGGCGATTCGGCGCCCGCCACAGTCACGTTCACCGTAAGCCCGACAAACGACCCGCCGACGAACACGGTCTTGCCAACGGTCACAGGCACGACAATGGTGGGTTCGGTCCTGACTGCCGACAAGGGCACCTGGAACGACGGAATCGACACCACCCCCGGAGCGCTTTCCTACACGTACCAATGGCGTCGGGCTGATGATGGCGTGGGGACGAACGCTGCAGACATCGCTGGCGCGACCGATGCCGCCTACACACTGCAGAACGGCGACGCGGGGGCCTACGTCGCTGTCCGCGTCACTGCCAAGGACAATGGGGAGGGCACTCCGGCCATCCAGAGCATGGCTGCGGAGAGCGTCTGGACATCGATCCCCCGCTGGGGCCTCGCGCCCGGCAACCCAATCCAAGGAGTCTGGACGATATACTTGGAATCCGCCACGCTCCAACCCACTGGCGGGACCGCTGCCGTTCTCACAGCCGGCGACGAGATCGCCGTCTTCCAGGGAGACCGCCAAGTTGGCTGGACTACGTTGACCGCGTCTCTGGATGGTGGCTTTGACGTGTATGTCAAGGCGTTCGCTGAGCTGGGGGACGGAAGTACTGGCTACGAGCCAGGTGAACCCTACGAGATCCGTTGCTGGGACATCAGCGAGAGAATCGAGAGCGCCAAGTTCATCGGGACCTATCCCAAACCGGGCGAATACGAGGGTACGGTCTTCCCAGCGGGAGGCTCGGCGGTAAGCGCCATGGACCTGGTGTTCTACGAAGACGCGACTCCGCCCGAGATCACGATCTCCGCGCCGTCGGTCGATCTGACCGCCAGCGGCCCGGTGACCTACACGGTGACCTACGCCGACGCCGGCACGCTGACAGTGACCCTGGCCACAGGCGACATCACGCTGGTGAAGACAGGCACGGCCGACGCCACCGTCGCGGTGAGCGGCAGCCGGGACGGGGCGACGCGCACGATCACGCTCTCGGACACTGTCGGCGACGGCACGCTGGCGATCGAGGTCACTGCCGACACCGCCGAGGACGACTCCCACAACCTCGCCCCCGCCACAGGGCCCTCCGCCACCTTCACCGTGGACAACACCGACCCGGTGATCGCGGTCGATCCAGCGGTGGTCTACCTCACTGTCGATGATGCTGCCCCCGACCGGCTGGCCGGCGTGACCGCCACCGACACCAACGATGGCGACGTGACCGCCGACGTGGCCGCCACCGGCACGGTCAACACGGCAGTGGAAGGCGACTACACCGTCCTCTACGACGTGGACGACGCGACAGGCAACGCCGCCGCGCAGGCGAGCCGCCTGTACCGCGTGTTCCCCACCCCGCACTGGACCTTCTCCCCCGGCAACGCCGCCGAAGCCATCTGGACCATCTACGTGGAATCCGCCAAGCTCGATGGCGCGGCCCTGACCGAGAAGGACGAAATCGCCGTCTACCAGGACACCCTTCTGGTGGGCTGGACGGTCCTCACCGGGCCGCTCGACGGCGGCATGGACGTCCATGTGAAGGCATATGCCGAACTGAACGACGGCAGCACCGGCTACGTTGCCGGTCAGCCCTACCAGCTGAAGTGCTGGGACAACTCCACCGGGGCCGGGGACAACGTCTGCGAGGTGGTCTACCCCATTGCCGGGCACTACGAAGGCAGCCTGTTCCCTTCCGGTACGTCGCCGCATAGTGTCATGGATCTCGGCTTCAGAACCACTCTCGTCCTACGTCCTCAGATGCGTCTTGGTTTCCAGATCCTCTCCGCTCCCTTTGGTCCCCTACCCAACCCAGACATGTTGGTGCTCTTTGCCGATCATACCGACAAGATCGAGTACGTGCGCAACCAAGATGCAGACCAGGTCAAATACAGCTTCGGGCAGTGGCGGAACAATGTCGGCGACTGGAAGGCCACTGAAGCCTACCTGGTGAAGATTCCTATGGACGCAGAGTTCGAGGACGAAGACGCGATCTTGGTGCTGGAAGGGGTCCCTGTCCCTGTCGACACGGCGATTCCCCTGCGTGCCGGATTCAGTTTCGTACCCTATCTCCCCGACTACCCCCTCGCTGCCGCAGAGGCGTTCGCCGAGATCCTGGACGATCTCGACTACGTGCGCGACTCTGAGGGCAACCAGCTCAAGTTCAGCTTCGGGCAATGGCGCGACAACATCGGCGCTCTGCAGAGAGGGCAAGGCTATCTGGTCAAGATGAAGAGTCCCGTTGCCGGCTTCCAGTACCCGGGGCCCACGCGCCGCAGCGTGCGGACGGTCCCCACGGCCTGCGAGAGTCGCGCAACCACCCACTGGCCCTTCACCCCTGGTAACCCTACCAGCGACATCTGGACGATATTCCTCGAATCCGCGACGCTTGACGGCACGAACTTGGGCGCGGGCGATGAGATCGCCATCTTCCAAAGCGACCGCCTGGTGGGCACCACCGTTCTCGACGGCGAACTCGACGGCGGCATGGATGTCTCAGTCAAGGCGTTTGCCGAACTGAGCGACGGGAGCGCAGGCTATGTTCCGGGCGAGACCTATGACATCCGTTGTTGGAGGGCCTCGAGCGACACGGAGAGCACTGTATTCGCCGTCGCCTACGCCCTGCCCGGGGGCTATGAAGGCACGGCCTTCCCCAGTGGCGACTCGGCGGAAAGCGCCATGGATTTAACATTCACCACGCCCGCACCAGCACTGATCGTCACTGAGACCGGCGGCACGACAGCGGTCCAGGAAGGAGGAGCCACAGACACCGTGTCAGTGCGCTTGGCCACTCAACCAACGGGTTCGGTGACAGTCACCGCTACCTTCGGGACCGATACCGAGCCGGGCACCAGGCGGGCTGGCACCACCGTCCTGACCTTCACAGTCGGCAACTGGCAAACCGACCAACCCCTGACGGTCAAGGCCATCGAGGACGCGGTGATCGAGGGGCCGGAAGCAGAGCAACTCGGACTGGCCGCCGCTGGGGCCGGGTACGCTGGAATCACCGCGACCGTAGACGTCGATGTCGAAGATAACGACGAGGCGAGCGTGGCGTTCACGGCAGCGACCGGTCGGGTGGGAGAAGATGCCGAACACGCGGTCTGCGCCGTCCTCAGTCTGCCTGCCGGTTCCACCCTTGCCATCGACCTGACCGTGGACGTGGCCATCACGGGAGGCACCGCCACCGCTGACGTGGACTACACGGACTGGACGGCCCAGAGCAGGACACTCATCTTCCCAGCGGGCAGTGTGGACGGGCGGACCGAGACCGCTCCCCTTCAGACCCTCCCCGATGCCGAGGCCGAGGCGGACGAGACCATCACCTTCGAGTTCGCCAGCCCGTCCGCCGCGTTAGCGGTCGGCGAGCCGGCAACGTACGCACTCACCATCGATGAATTTGGAGTGGACGATGCGTGGCTCTGGATTCTCTCCGGCGCAGCCTGCGAGAAACCAACCTACTCATTCGGCATGCATCCAGACGCGCTGGACGACAGCACGCTTGACGACCTCGATGCGCCCTACGTGCCTGGGGTACCAGTGGATGCCGATCCCGCCATCCCCGCAGATGAACGGGCGATCTGTCGTTTCGCCCTCGATCCGGCCAACCCCGTGGCAGACACCCGTCAACGGGACATCCACGCCAGCGACGAGGACGGAAGTACATGGTATCTGGTAGTTAGCCCGTCCTTGACGGCGGGCTCCAGCCTCGCCTGGAGCGTCCCCGACGGCTTCCCGACCGATTGGACCGCCTCTCTGGTGGAAGTCGATGGCGATGGTACCCCCATGGGAAGCAGGGCCGTGATCGACATGCGTGTTGCCACCGAGCTGCCCATAGAGGCAGACCCGGCAGGCGCGATGCGCTACTTCATGATCGTGTGCGCGGCCCCGGAAGAGACCTGCGACCTGACCCTTGAGCCAGGCTGGAATCTGGTGTCCCTTCCCATCGAGCCCACGAATCCAGAGGTCGGGAGCATCTTTGACGAAGCGCGTGTCCTGACGAGTGCCCGAGGAGCATTCCGCGATGGCATGAGCGGTGCCGTGGTGCATGCGGGCACGGTCTGGATCTGGGCTGACAGCGACGGGGATGGCGTCTACGGCTACGAAGCCACGACCCAACTGCATGCCGGCCAGGGGGCCTGGGCCTTCCTGGACGACGCGGAGGCCGTCACCCTCCGCGTCGGCGGCGCGCGAGTCGCCAACCCCGAGGTCCTTCTGCACTACGGTTGGAACCTGATAGGAACAGGAACCGCCGAGAGTTCCGTCCCTGGGAATGCACCGGTGTGGGATGCAGTGTTCCTTTGGGACCCCCTGACCTTGCGCTACCTGATTGTGGATTTGCTTTCCCCCGGCTACGGCCATTGGCTACACTGCACGGCGGCGAGCTATACGTTGCCACTGGCCAACGAGTAGGAGCCGTACTCTCCGACCGCAGACTCCTGCGGGCGGGGGCTGACCCGGTGCGAGAGCACGATCGGAGCCTCTGCCCACTCCGAGACGCTGCAATCCACCGGCGGCGCGATCCCCGCCGTCCCCGCTTCCAGTAGGCGGGCCTTCTTCTCCTCAAGCCATAGGTCCACCATGCCCGTGTCCCCTCGAACACGGGCATCAGACAGGTAGCGTGGATCGGTGCGGACAAGCAAACACCCTTGGCGAGTAAACCTACTCACCAGGGCGCTTGTTCGGGCGGGGGAAGAATTCAGGAGTCAGGATCCCGACAAGGCGGGACAAGGTCAGGACTCGCCCCACAAGGCGACCTTCACCTTTCGACGGGCTCAAGGCCTGCCGGGAATGGGGAGGAAGAGCCGAATCCCGCCAAGGCGGGATGAGTGCGAGGGAGGACAACGCTTGGATCTGCGGCGGCGATCAGCCGTCCGTAGCATCCTGATGTTGGGTGTCCTGTTCTATTCGGGGAACTTCCCGATTGCCTCGATTCCTTCATCCGAAATCTGAAGCACCTCAGTTGTGATCGGGTACCCAGATTCACGTTTCGGGCATTTGACCATCCAGCCCAGGTCGGGCTTGAAGAAGAGGCGTTTCCCCAGTAGTTCGTTCGTTCC
>JABGQJ010000512.1 GCA_018648945.1 Victivallales bacterium | reverse complement strand
CCAGGTCTGTCTGGGTATCCGGTTCCCAGCCGTTGACCACGATGGGCTCGGGCGTATCCCTGAAGTAGGTCGCGTTCCAGTAGGAGTGCGAACAGTGATGCACAGCCCAGTAGTCGAAGCCATGGCGCAGGTTTCCCGGGGGGATGTAGCCATTCTGGAAGTCGTTGTGCTGGGTCGCGCCGACGTATGCCTCCCCAGACAGGTGCCACTTGCCGATGTGCCCGGTCGCATAGCCTGCCGCTTTCAGGATCTTGCCCATGGACGGCAGTTCGTTAGGGAGCATGGAGTTGTTGGTAAGCACGGTGTGGGAGAGCGGATAGCGCCCGGTCAGGATGCAGGCCCGGGCCGGGGTGCAGACCGAGATGTTCGAGACGGCATGGTTGAACATCGCCCCTTCGTCCGCCAACCGGTCCAGATTCGGCGTCCTGATCTGTCCGTTCCCCGCGCATCCCATGGCCACGTGGCGCATCTGATCGACCAGAACGAACAACAGGTTCGGCTGCTTCCTGCTGTGCTGAGGCGTGTTGCTCACGGTGTCGTCTCCTCGGGTTCGGATGCTCGCCCTCGGGGCGGGCAGGCGGGTGCGGGCCGGACGGCCGAAGCCAGAATCGCTAATCTGCCGTCTTGCTTGGCATTTGCCATGTGAACGGGTGGGCGCGCCGGCAGAACTGCCCTTGCTGTCGTCGCCGTTGACCCATTTGCGAGGACGCGTTACTTTGGCCGTGCACCCACCTGCCGGGTGTTGGGCGATCGGAGCATCCGGTTGGGATCGCTGTCACCGGCGCACGTTTGAACTCGGAAGCGAATCAAGGAGATGGGTATGGCAGTGGATCGTGGAATGACGGCGCCGAATATCGTGCTGGTGTATGCCGATGACCTGGGCTATGGCGATGTGAAGTGCTGCAATCCAGCATCGAAGATCCCCACCCCGAATCTGGACCGGCTGGCGGCACAGGGCGTGGTGTTCGCCGATGCGCACACGCCAGCGGCAATCTGCGGCCCCAGCCGCTACGGCCTGCTGACCGGGCGCTACCCCTGGCGGAATGACCGGGGCATCGAGCTTGGGCACGCCTACGACCAGTGCAAGATCGAGGAGGGCCGGTTGACGCTCGCCGCCATGCTGGGGGGAATCGGCTACCATTGCGCGGAAATGGGCAAGTGGGGGCTGCGATACGACTACCGGAGCGCCCTGCGCGATCCGGCCACGCCACTGGACGAAATCGGTCCCGAGAGTTTCGACTACAGCCGCCCGATCCTCGGGCCGAACATCCGTGGCTTCGACTACTCGCTGACGGCGGTCATGTTCGCCATCCCCGATCCGCAGAATCCAGCCAGGACGATCAAGAGCAAGTGGATGATGGAGAATGGGCGGGCCGCGGACGGCGAAGATGTCGATCCGGCCAACTTCGACTGGTATGCCTTCCTCCCGCGCATCACGGAGCGCGCGGTGGAGTACATCGAGGCCCAGGCAGGAAGCCGCGATGAGCCAGCGTTTGGGATTGAGCGGCAGCAACCGTTCTTCCTTTACTTCGCCCCCCACGTACCGCACCTGCCTCTGGTGCCGAATGCGCCCTTCCGGGGGACGTCCGAGGCGGGCGAGTACGGGGACTACGTGGTGGAACTGGACGACAGCATTGGGCGGCTCATGCAGGCGTTGGAGGACAATGGGTTGGCCGAGAACACGATCTTCATGGTCTCGTCGGACAATGGTCCGGAATCGGTGTGCTACGAGCAGATTCGCACCTACGGTCACTACAGCATGGGCGATCTGCGCGGCGTGAAGCGCGACAACTGGGAAGGGGGAAGCCGCGTGCCATTCCTGGTGCGGTGGCCCGGATTGGCGCCGGCGGGGACGCGCAACGAGACCCCGATCGGGCTGATTGGCATGATGGCCACGCTGGCGGAGTACTTCGGGATCGAGTTGGACAGCGAATCGGGGGTCGACAGCCACAGTTTCCTCGCCCAGATGCAAAACCCCGAGCAGGTCTGCCCGGACATGCCGCCGGTGGTGTATCATACCCCAAAGGGAGATCTGGCCCTGCGCTGGAACGAGTGGGTCTACATCGACGCCCCCTCGGGTATGTGCAGCCACGAACCCGAGTGGTTCCGGGAAGAACGCGGAGTGCAAGCGCACACCCAGGCTGTGGAGCTCTTCGATCTGCGCGAGGATCCCCAGCAGCTCGTGAACGTCGCGGCGCGTTGCCCGGACCAAGTCCGCGCCATGGAAGCCGAGCTGGAGAGAATCAGTGCCTCCTCCGGGAGCCGCTTCCTGACCTGAGCCAGGCGGGGGCTGGCGGCTACTCCGTCAGCGCGATGTGTCCGAACAACCGTGGCTGGTGGAAACCACCGCGCAGGCTCGGGCTCCAAGTGCTGTACTGGTCCCGCTTGCTCGGGGGGGTGCGCATGGAGCGGCAGAAGTTCACGCCCCACCTAGCCTTCCCGCCAGGGATGTTCTTCCGCGGTAAGGCGATCTCCACCACCCACCGATCCGCGTAGCGCTTCAGTTCGAATCGCTTGCCGCTGACCCACTCGGTATCGGCTCGCTGGCCAGGGCCATGGTAGTAGGTGTCGTCACTGCGCTTGCCCGTATCGATGGTGATCTGGTGGTAGGTCAGATTGTCGTTGTTGGCGTCGATGAAGATCTCCACCGAGTCGGTGTTTCCCGGTGCCGCCGACAGCTTGGCCGGGTTGGGATCGAAGCAGGTGAAGGCCACGTACAACGTCTCGGGCGACTGGAGCAACCTCGCCTCGGTGCGGTGGGCAGTAGGCTTGCCGTCGCGCAGGCTGACCAAGGGCAACACCTGCGCGTCCGCCCACGCGCCCTCGTCCAGGGCGCCGTCGATCGACAGCTTGCCCGCAGCCCGGCGGACGGGTACCACCATGGCCGCCGCCCGCCGGATCGCGTCCTGCTTGGCGTTCAGCTCCGTGAGGTACCGCTGGCGTCCGTCCTCGATCTGCCCGACGAAGAATCTCGACATCATCTCGCCGGCTGCCGCATATGGTGTGTCACGGGTCAACCCCACCAGGCGGTCGGCCTTGGCGCGGTAGCCCTTCAGGACGGCCTCGCCCAGATCCCCGTTCCACAGCTTGTCGTACTTGAAGCCGGGGTAGCTGTTCACCCCGGTCGTGTCGCGGATGATCTTGACCGACAGCTTCTCGATGTCATCCAGCAACTCCTTGGCCACTCCCGCGCCAGGCCCGTAGAAGCTCTGGTAGTAATCGGCCAGTACCGCATCGACATCGGTCGTCGTGTCTCGCATCATGCGGAAAGCGACATACCGATTCAGATGCTCCATGACCACGCTGTCGGTGCTCAACTGCATGTACATGTGACGGCCGAAGGCGGAGACATCCCTGATGTAGCGCGCGAAGGAATGCACGTAGTGGCTGGGGATGCCCAAGTTCCGCTCGGCGTACCGCCCGCTTCGCACGAGGTGGTGCTGCCAGAACAGCAGGGGCATCTCATTCATGGCATCCCAGCGGCGGACCAGGTCCATGTACTCCGCATAGCGCTCGGGGAACAGCAGGTTGAAGACTTTGTTCAGCCGGTGTGGACAGATCCCGACCAGGACATTGTCGGGCAGCTTCTTGATCCGTTCGGGGACTTCCGTGTAGTCGCCGTAGGCCAGGTTGGTCACGATCTTGCCCGGGTGCCTGCGGGCGACCTCGCGCCCGACCCGGTCTACGAACTGCCACACTAGTTCGGCCGAGCGCGGCCAGTACGTCTCGGTCTCCTTCAGCAGCGGCTTGCAGGTCTGGCACTGGCATGGCTTGAAGGAATCGTGCGGCAGCATCGACACCGTGTCGCCGTAGGCCCACGATTGATCCCACCACCCCTTCGACATACCTCGGGTGCCGGGCGCTTTGCCGGTGAAGAAGGCACCGATGTCCGCCATGGTCTCGGCAAACACGCCGTCGGAGGTATAGCACAGATGGCCGGGTCGGTACTTGATGGCCGGGGGCAGATCCCGTCGGCCGTCGGGCAACAGGGCGAAATACTCCGGATGCTCCTTGCCGAAACGCTCGATCCACTCCGTCTTGACCGGTCGGTGACTGAAGGCCAGCGGGTACGACGACACCCGGTTGCGCATCAGCCACAGGCGGTTGTGCAGCCCTGCGGCATCCCACTCCAGGAAGGCGTACTCCTCCTCGTTGATGCGGCCGCCTCTGCGCACCACATCGGGTCGCCAGCCTACGGTGCCCATGTGCATGAAGGAGAAATCCGGTTCCTCCAGCAGCGAGAAGGAGGTGAAGGTGAGCGTCTTCGCTTGAGGAACCACTTCGCCCTTGGGGCCCGGCAGGAACCACCGTACGCCGAGCTCCTCCAGAAATCGATACACGCCGTATAGCGTGCCGCGTTTGAAGGCGAAGAAGGTGTAGCTGGTATTGACCCTCTCGGGCCAGGGCTGCCGGTGAAACACGAGGATGTTCTTCGAGTAGGTGTTCTCTTCGTCGGGGCCGGCAATGAAGAGAGTGTGGCCTCTGGTGAGGATCTGGTAGCCGTCGAGCGCGAGTTGCGAGGTGTCGATGCCTGCCTCGCGGGCCGCCGGGCAATCGCCCAACACGATGGCCTTGCCGTCGGCAGGGATCGTGTTGGCGATGGTGAACTGGCCCCCGGTGATGCGGTCCAGGTAGATCTTCAGTTCCTTGGCCGCGAACCGCTCCGGCGTGGTGGCCTTCTCCGCTACGACAATGGTGTATCTGGCCTTGCCATCGGCGGCCAACGTCAACACCCCGTTGCCTCGTTTGTACTCGTGCCGTTTGTCGAAGGCTGTTTTCCTGAACGCCCGGGCCGCCTCGCGGGTGCGCCGCTGCACGGTCGCTTCATCGGCCCCAGAAGCACGAGCGGCCAGCGCGATGAGGGAGAACATCATCAGAATGAGCGTCTTCATCACCAGTGTCCTTGCGGGTACTGCTCTGCGGGCCAGTCACGAGGAAGAGGGTAGCATGGTGCAGCAGCGAAGACAACGATTCCGGCGACGCAACCCGAACGGCCCAATTTGCCCAGAAATCACGCAGGTGTTAGTATACAGGCAGCACGACCTCCCGGCCATTCCATCGCGCCTGGCCGTAGAACAGACAGAGGGACTCGCATGAACCGCCTGGGAATGACACACTGCAAGCTGCCTCCCTGTTCCCGAGTTCTCGTCTGGTTTGCCTTGGTCGCGCTATCCCTCCACACTGCGATTGCCCACGCTGGCGACAGATTCTCCTACTACTGCAATGGCGAGATCCATGTGGGTGAACTGGGGCCGGAGAAGGGGAAAGTGCTGACGAAGGGGCACTCGGACTTCAAACCGTCTTGGTCCAAGACCGGTGATATGCTCGTCTTCTTCCGCCGACTCAAGAGCGATCCTGTGGTGACCAAGTGGAAGACGGCCATCTGCGTGATCAAGGTGGACGGCACGGGCTTCCACCAACTGAGCGATGGCACCCATACGGACTTCAACCAGACCTGGACGCGCGACGGCGCCAATCGCCCCATCTGGAATCGGAAGAGCAAAGGGAAGGGCAGCTTCTACGTGATGCGCGGCAAGGTGGGAGGCCGCCCCGGCCATGAAGTGGCGATCAGCGACAAGCGGCACCATACCTGGGCCTACACGTGCCTGAAAGACGGCAGGATTCTCGTCCAGTCGTCCCACCCGAAGCAGGGCTGGGGCTACTTCCTGATGGTGCCCAAGACCGGTGGCAAGTCCCGCTACGAACGCATCGAGTGCGAGCTGGCGAAGAAGGGCTTGCTGGATCGCATCAGTGTCTCGCCCAGCGAAACAAAGGTCTGTTTCGATTACCAAGT
>JABGQJ010000511.1 GCA_018648945.1 Victivallales bacterium | reverse complement strand
CCTGGCGCCTCGTCGGCTCTGGTCATTGCCCAGATCTTGGCCCGGCAGGGCATCGACAGTATGCTCATGCCCGCAACTCAGCTTGCTGCGCCAGAGGAACTGCAGGTGACTGCCTATGACCTTCTCGTCCTGCCTGATTCCCCTGTCTTCCCCGCTCCGGCACGCGCGAACGTGATCCGGTTCCTGCGGACCGGCGGCTCGCTGGTGGCGCTTGGCGGCTACCCCTTTGAACGCATGCTTGTGCCTGTGGGAGAGAAATGGGTGCCGCAGGAGGACGCCCATGCGCGGCGGGTGGAGCTCGCCTTGTCGGCCCGGCATTCCCTGCTGGTCGATGGCGGGTTCGAGAAAGGGAGCTTTGGCGAGGGATGGCAGGCTGGATCGCAGTGCCGGGTAGTCAAGGAGGAGGCCCCGGCTGGTGCCTGGTGTGTGCGCACGGAACTGGCACCGGATGGTCCCAAGGAAGCGGTGTTCCGGGCTGGTGTCCCAGCCAAGGGGCGGGCGCGGTATGCGGCCGTGGCTTCGCTGCGCACGCGGGGTATCCGGGCGCGGCGCGGCACTGGGTATGCCTTTGTGGCAGTCTACCAGTATGATGCCGACGGCAAGCTGGCGGCCTTCAGGGATTTTGCGACCCAGACGGGCGATGCCCCGTGGCAGAAGCGGTCCCATGTCTTCGAGACGGAGCCCGAGACGGTGCGCATCGAGATGAAGGCAGGGATCTACAACGCCACCGGCACGGCCTGGATCGATGACATTCGGCTCGTCCCCTATGCCATACCCGAGCCGCAGCCGTTGAACACGGCTTCGGGTGTCCCCGAGGACGGCCTGGTCACTACCCCCGAACAGATTGGCCTCTGCGATGCGAGCTTCCCATTCCGTCGCGCCGTGGGTGTACGGAGCGTCGAGGATGGCAGGGCCGTGCTGGCCGGATCGGTCGAGGGTTGGCCGGTCACCGCCGTCATCGGGAACAACAACGCCCGTTGGATGCCCATCCTGGAGGGGCATGATCGGTATGACCGCCCAACCGGGGCTGCTTTGTCTCTGGTGCAGCACTACAACGGGGTATATCGGGGATCGGCTTGGCTCGCCTGTGGGGTGACCAATCGGGACCTGTTCTCTTCAGCGAACACACCGGCCTCCCGCGTCCTTGGGAAGGCAGTGAAGCGGCTTCTGCGACGGTGTTTCCTGCACCAGCTACGCGTCTCTCCCCGGCACCTTGCGCCGGGCGAGAAGGCCCAGCTCTCCGTGCAGATCGCCAACTACGGCGCAGAGCGGGGCAAGGCCCAGATTCGGCTGTTGGTGAACGGGAAAGCCGTGCGCGTGGTTGACTCGATGGCGGCAGCCTATGCTGACACCGAGGTCGCGAGTGAGTTGGCGCTGACTGACCGCGGGCTGGTCCGGGTGGTGGCGGAGCTGTTGGTCGATGGGCAGGTGCTGGACCGCATGGAGACGGGCGTCGTCATTGCCAAGGCCATGCCGAAGGCACCCGAGGCGCGGTTCCAGGACAATGCCTTCACACTGGGCGGGCGTCCCATGTTCCTGTTTGGCACAGATAGCTATGCCTACACGTACTTCTCGGCCCACGAGAGCCCGGTCACGTGGTCGCGCGACCATGCTGTCGGTCGTGATTTCGGTCTCAATCTCTACGAGAACCTGCAGTTCTCCCGGGGCCCTGGCTATGAGCCGAGCGATGCGGACTGGCGCGATTTCCGGGCCATGGCGTGGTTGACCCAGCAGAACCGGTTGGTCTTCATGCCAGGCATGCTGATTGGTCAGGATGTGGCGGCGGACGACGCGATGTTGGCCCGGCAGAGCCGTCTTTGCGCGAACTACGCCAAACACTTCCAGGATGTCCCTGGTCTGCATCTCTATCTCAATGGCGACTACAAGAACCGGGCTTGGCAGGGCGGCGACCACATTGAGGAGCTGTGGAACCGCTGGCTGCGGGACGCCTATGGCGATCTGACACGATTGCGCGAGGCATGGGGGGAGTATGCGCCGAGGAACCTGGCATGGCCGGTGGCCTACCCCAAGGAAAGAGCTCCGGAATGGGGGAACCCAGTGGCGGTGTCCCGCGCCCGTTTTCACATCTGGCTGACCCAGCGGTGGAATCGGTCCCATGCAGCCGCCATCCGGGAGCACGACCAGGTGCACCCGCTCATGTCCGAGTACTACCGCCTACCGTTGGACGGCATCGATTTGCCGTTGACCCTTGACGATCTGGATGTGTCGGACATCGGCTACTTCAATCCCCCGGACCATGACCTGGAGACACTGCCGCTCGCCATCCGCTGGAGCGATCAGCGATTGCGCGGCAAGGGGGTCTGCCTGGGGGAGTATGGGGTAAAGACCCACCCCGCGTGGCTGCGGGAACGGGGCGGCAGGGGCTACCATGTGGCGCGAACCGACGGTGAGCAGGCCCAGTTGGCCGTGGCGGTGGCGCACTATGGCTTGGGGATGGGGGCCTCGAAGGTGCAGAACTGGTGTCTGCGCGATTCCCAGACTCGCGTCTTTCCCTGGGGCCTGTTCTACCCGAACGCTCCCTTGCCCAAGCCGTGGGCCTATGTGCACCGCAATCTCTCGCTGGTCTGGCGACACTTCACCTTGGCCCCGGAGCAACCCACCTTGGCCGTCTGTGTGCCGACGGCCATACGCATTGGCAATCACCACCGGATCGGCTTCGATGCGCCGCAACAGGCCTTCGCCTCTCTGCTGGATATTCATGCCGACTTCGCTACCATTCAGGATGCCAATCTTGATGATCTGCCCGCCACTGTGCGGACCTTGGTCTATCCCGCTGCCATGGCGGTGGCCGATGCCGATTTCGCGGAGTTGACGAAATGGGTGCGAGGGGGTGGGAATCTGTTGGTGAGCGGTAGCCTGGCCTACGACGGGCATCGTCGGGGCGAGCGCCATGGACGCCTACTCGAGCTGTGCGGAGTGTCAGTGGAACGCCAACGCTTCCCCCACGTGGAACGGAGCGCCGGCGAGCCCGTGCGGGTGGCGGCGGATGCGCCCGTATTGGCCGGCGCGGAATTGCGCCCCGCAGTGGATGTGTCGTTGGCGGGAGCAAAGGGGTTGGTGCTGAGCGTGGCTGGCAAGCCGTTGGTGACGGAGTTCGCGTTGGGCAAGGGGAGGGTGGTCTGGTGCGCCGATCCCCTTTCCCTGGCGGATGAGACCGCCGTCTTGCGGCGGCAGCTCCATGGCTGGTTCCTGGCCCGCGTTGGCGAGCCAACGCTGACACCACGACGGATCGATGCGGATGGTGCGGTACATGTCTTTCGGCGTCGTTTGCGCACGGGTGAGGTCCGGATTGCCTTCGCCACTCGCGGCAACTCCCGGCGTGCCCGGGTCGAGTTTGGTGCCGGGGACGCTGCTGTGGGAATGGACCCCGGTTGGCCGGGGCTCGTCGCGCGGAGCAAAGAGCAGGTGGTGGCACTGGGCGGGGTAGGCGAACTGTGCGCCTTCGGACGGCCCATCCTGACGACCGACCGGCATGTGCTCATGCTTTCCCTGGATGGGACATCCCTGAACGAATCTCCCCCTCGGCTGGTACTGCCGCTCCAGGGCGCCTGCACGCTACGCACCATGCCCGCAACACGGCCTGAGGTCGCCATCGTCGGTGAGTTCCGGTCGGGCACGTGGACCGAGTTGGAACGACTGGACCTCCCCGCTGGCTCGTCCGAGCTCGTCCTGGACGCGGATCGGGCCACCTGTGTGGTCCTCATCTGCCGTCCCGAGCAAGCCGCGCGTTGGGGGCAGTACTTGGGCGAGGCGTTGACCCGTCCGGAGCAGTTGACGGGATACTAGCGGGGCCAGCCCCGAAACCCCGCCGGGGAGACTCGTCTCCCCGGACCCCACGGGTGGCTTGGTGGTACCAAGCGGATGCCAGTGGACGAATCGGTCGGATCAGACAGATTGGGCATTGGGTCCACTTTGTCCACTTCGTCAGGCCAGCCCCGGACTTGATGCCGCAGTGTCCCGTGGCTACCGTGGGGGTTGTATCCGGCTTCGCTCCCACGTAGAATCCAGGCCCGTAGGCAGGGGACAGAGACATGAGGCACGACCCAGACACACAACCGTGTTGCGAACGCTGGATGTGGATTGAGCTGATCGGGTTCGACAACCGGGAGCGCGACTATGCGGTGCAGGCGTTCCTGGACAACTGCGGCTTCGTTCCCGAGGGGCTCTCATTCCTGCTCACGACGCCGGACTTCGTCCATACCCACGCGGGACTGGACGAGGAGGTCCTTTTTCCGCCGGACTACTGCTCTTACGGCGGCAAGCCCTACAATTGCGAACGGCAGCGGCAGGCGTGGACAAATCGCCAGTTCAAGGGCTTAGTCAAGGCTCTGCAGGGACGCGGGATCAAGGTCTACTTCTCGAACCTCAACCTGTTCGTGAGCCACATCGACGGGGAAGTGTATCGCAGTCCGTGGTGCGACAGTCATCCCGAGCTACAGGAGTTCACGCGCGATGGGGTCGCGGCCAACTGCCTCAATCCCTTGAAGCGGCTGGCCGACGGTCGCTACTACGAGGATGTGTTTGTGGAGAGGTTGGTTGCCGTCATGCGCGACTACGGATTCGACGGCTACCATTTGGCGGATGGGTACAGCAGCCCCCGCCAGCCGATTTGGCTGGCCGACTACTCTGCCGACATGGTGGCGCAGTTCGCGGCGATGATGGGAGTGGACCTGCCGTTTGCCGCCGAGACCAAGGCCTGCGCCGACCACATCTGGAATGACCACCGCGAGCAATGGTGCGAGTTCTACGCGCGCCGGTTCGAGCGGTTTCTTGCCAAGGTATGCGAGGCCGTGCATGGCTTGGGCGGGCAGGTCTGTCACAACAATGCTTGGACGCGTGACCCCTTCGAGGCCTACTACCGCTACGGGATCGATTACCGTCGGATCGCCCGCGCCGGGGTGGATCGCTTCATGGTGGAGACGGTGGGGGCCGGGGTCTCCATTGGGGCGGAGAGCGGTTTCCGGGCCGACCTGCGCTTTGAGCTCAATTTCATGCTCGCCCAGATCAAGGCCTGCCTGCCCGAGATGCCGCTACTGTGTCTGAATGGCACCGGGGACAGCACGGAGAGCTGGGATCTGCTCAACCACGCGCCGGTGGTGAGTGAACGGGAGGTCTACACGCTTGGGCACATGTTCGTTCAGAACGAGTCTGGTTTCCAGCATGCGTCCAGCGGTCCGTTCGTCTGCTTGGCCGATGGCATCACCGCGACCCAGTGGGAGTGGTTGCGGCGGAACTGGGTGGTCGCCTATGGAAGCACCCCGCAGCGGGTGCTCGGGGCCACGGTGCTGTGGTCCGAGGCAGCCCTGGGGAACGAGTTTGCCGACTACTTGTCCCACCGTCTGTTGACCCGTCAGAAGATCGCCGGTGAATTGCAGGCGCGGGGTGCACCGCTGCAGGTGGTAGCCAACAGCCGGTGCCTGGCGGCCACGCGTGGCTGTCTGCTTGTTCCCAGGCCCGAGCTTCTGCCAACAGCCGAATTGCAGGCCGTGTTGGGCCACCCTCATGGTCCGGTGATGCTGATTGGGCGGCAGGACGTGGACTTACCCCCGGCTGATCTGGTCCTCGCGGAAGGTCCCGGTCCGCAGCAGCTTGCCTGCCGGGTCTACCATGTAGGCGCAGCGCTTCCCACGCCCGCCTTCGCCGCCGTGGCGCAGAGCGAGCTGCCGTCCAGCATGCCGGACCCTGGCAGTTACCTGCACGAGATGTTCTTCCGACCGGTCAACGGGGCTTTCCTGCAGGCCTGTGCCGACTTGCTTGTCGAGCTGACGCCTACCCCGAGGG
>JABGQJ010000510.1 GCA_018648945.1 Victivallales bacterium | reverse complement strand
CGGTAGCCGCCGAGGAACGACGGGACCTGCTTGTGGAAGAGCCCGTGCTCCCCCACGTAGTCGCCGTGGTCGGCGCAGTAGAGGACGACGGTATTGTCCGCCTGGCCGGTCTGCTCAAGCGCTGCCATGACCTCGCCGAACATCTCGTCCAGCATGGTGCAGTAGGCCCAGAAATGGCGGATGGCGTCCTTCGTCCTCTCCTCCCCGAGCTGATCGAAGGTGGCGCGGCGGAGCTTGCCGTAGTAGTCGGGCTTGTCGGCCATGTCGTCGAAGTAGCTTTTGGGTAGCTCGACGTCGGCCACATCGTACATATCGAGGTAGCGCTGGGGGACCTTGTAGGGCGCGTGGGGGCCATTCCATCCGAGATAGAGCGCCCACGGCTTGCCGCCGTCGGCCAGCTTGGGTAGTTCTGCCATGGCGAGATCCATGGATCTGCGGTCGCCCTTGTCGCCATTCTCGGCGACCCCATACAGATCGTGGGGCTGGAAGCCGGGCATCTGGATCTTGGCGTCGGCATTGCCGGGATCATCGGCGGTCCGGCGGATCTGTTCCCATTTCTGGTGGCCATCCTGGATGGTCTGTCCGTACTTGGTGAGCTCGCGCCAACCGTAGCGCTTCGGGGTCTGCGTGCCGAGGGCGCTCACGTGCCACTTGCCGGCGTAGGCGAGATCGTAGCCGGCCTCGCGCAGATCCTCGCTGAACATCTTCACGTGCTCGTGCGGGCCCCGGCCGATGGCATAGTCGTTGCTGACGTTGTTCCACACGCCGGTGCGGGTTGGGTAGAGCCCACTGAAGAACGTGGCCCGGGCCGGACTGCAATGCGCCATGGGGCAGTAGGTGTGGGTGAAAGACACACCCTCCGCCGCCAGTTTCGTCAGATTGGGCGTGATGCAGGGGTGCTCGGGGACGGTCGTGTCCCAGCGCTGATGGTCCGTCATAACGATCAAGAAGTTCGGGCGGTCCATATCGGGCATGGGGCAGTGTCCTGACGTCGGTGTGATGGGAGAGCGGGGGCGGATTGTCACGGTCAGACGGTAGCCGCTCCCGGGGGTAGGGGCAAGGCGATTCAGATCAGTGTCTGCCAGCTCCTACCGTGCCCGCCCGGCCTCCTCGATCATCTCGGCCAGCATGCGCCGACTGTCGTACAGGAAGTTGGGGTGGATGTGCGGGCAGTTGTCGTAGGCCAG
Organism: Victivallales bacterium; assembly: GCA_018648945.1. The sequence goes on along the minus strand of JABGQJ010000510.1, from coordinate 4,628 downwards.
CACAAAGGCATCGGCTTTGGCGAGGGTCCGGTCGCACTTGTCGGCCAGATCCGCCTTGCCACCTGCCCTGAGTTTCTTGGCCGCCTGGGCGAGGAGCCAGTGGTACTCGTAGTCTTCGAGGCCATCGCGCATCATGGCCAGACGCAGGGAGGGGCTGACTGTGCCGTCCGGGTTTGGGTAGAGCAGGTAGTGGTCTCCGGCGACGTGGTTGTTCGGGGGATTGGGCTCTTCCCAGGGATTGTTGGTCCAGCGGTTGACGGTCCAGATCAGGTATCCGTCGATGCCGAACTTCCAGGTCATCCAGAAGAGGGCGCGGTGGTCGACACCACGGGCCGCGATCCGCGTTCCCGCGCGTGGCGAGCGGTAGCCGTTGTACCACCATACCTGGTTGCCAAGCGCGTGCTGCTCGGCCAGGACATCGCTGTCAAAGGCGTTCATGTTGACGCACCAGACGTTCATGCCGCGCAGCACGGGCGATGGGGTTTCGGCACCGAACAGGCGAATCTTCGGGTGGGCGGCGTGGATGGCATCGAAGGCGCGGTTGAGCAGGCTCATGTCCACGTCGCGGGTATGCCGGTGCACCACGATCTCGTCGATCGGGTAGACGTAGCTGCCTTCCAGCCAGCCCTTCGGTTCCAGGTACGCCGCCGCCACCCGATAGGCCTCGGTGATCCGGGCAAAGTACTCGGGGGTGCCCTTCTTGGCACCGAGGAAGGACGGTCGGTCGAAGAAATAGGGGACCGGCATGCTGTCGAAGTGGTGCCCCATTGCCAAGTAGGACTCGACGAAGCGCTCGAACTCGGCCGTGTCCTTGAGCACGACTTTCCCTTGCTTCTTGTCATAGCTGAGAGGCAGATGGTAGAGGTGCGCGGGGGACAGCCGGTAGCGGGCAAGCAGTTTGATGATTCCCGGCATCCATTCGCGTACGCCGGTCCAGTAGTCCATGTCGCCGAACCACTTCTTGATATCGTCACGCCAGCCATAGGGTCCATAGATGGTGGTACTCGTGCGCAGATGCTGGGTCACGGGGATGTCGAAGTCCCAGACGTGCAGGCGCAGTTCGGCCCGCAGGTCCCCGCTGCCTGTGGTGATGGTGAGCGGTGCGGCATAGTCACCCGCTGCGGTGCCCGGAGGCACGTAGACCTCCAGCCAGATGGGGTAGTGCCAGGCCTGGTCGGCGACGAATGGCTTGGGCCCGGGCAAGCCGTCCGGCAAGCCCTCGGGCGGGCCTTCGTTGGCAGGGACGTACATCACCGGGCTCCAGCTCACATTCTCCGCCGGAATGACCGCTCCGCCCGGTCCCGACAGGGCGCCCACAATCAGCGATACCTCGCCCAGCCCGCCAGCCCGGAGCGGGCGCACGACCAGCTGCACCGCTTCGGTCTCGTTGCGGGCTGCGGACACGTTGACGATCGGGTTGGGGGCACCGGTGAAGGCGACGACCTCGGTCCGACTGACTTTCCGGGCCGATCCCTCCGACCAGAGCAGGGCCGACTCGGACCGGGCCAGGGCGTGGCGCACCGGTCGCACGGGGGGCGGGACATAGCCCTTTGCCTTGGTCGCCCTCAGGTCATCGATGAAGAAGTCGATCACCGCGCCGTCGTCGTAGGTGGACTCGCTGAGCCAGAAGCTGGCCCACTGGAAATCACCGGCGTTCGGGATATTGCGGATGCACAGCTTCTCGTGCGCCCACTTGCCGTGGCGCAGATCGATCAGGGTCGCGCGGTAGATGGCTCGCTTCTGCGAGTCGCTGAAGGTCGCGTTCAGGGCGAAGTCCGGATCCACGCCGTTGTGGCTCTCGAAGTAGACGTCGAACTCCAGGAAATCATAGCCGGACAGATCGATGCTCTGTGGGTACGTCTTCCTCACCGACGGCCAGCCCAATGGGTACTTGACCTTGCCCACCTCCTCGGCATTCCTGTGATCGATCTCCACGTGCAGGTGCAGGGCGTTCCCCCCCTCCTTGACGTGTTGGCCAGAGAGATCGACCCGGATCTCCTTCTGCCCGCCCGTGGCCCAGCCCGTGGCCTTCTCGAAGCCATCGACAAGCAGGCTTTGGGCATTGCAGACACACGACGCCAGCACGGTCACCAGGAGGCCAAAGAGCTTCTGAGTTCCCATTCGTCATGCTCCTTCTGGGGAGACGGTGCCATCGCATGGCTGTCGGGAGACGATCATCTCCAATACACCTTCTCTTGGGGCTCGAACAGCTTCAGTTCGATGTCATCGAAGTCGGCGGTGCCTACGGACGACGTCCCGGAGAAGACCTCGCAGGTGAGGGCGGTGGTGCCGACCGGTATCTGTGCCTCGGCCACCACCCGTTCCCAGCCTGACGGGTTCTTGCAGCCAGAGGTCTTGATCAGAGTGTAGCTTTTCTCTTTTGCCCGCCAACATTGCAGGTAGAGAGTGGCACCCCCGTCTCTGCCCAGTCGCATGGTCACTGCGGCCCGGACGATGTCGCCTGCCTGGACCGGTTCGAAGAATGCGGTGCGTACGCCCAGTGCCGTCTCAGAACTGCTGTCGGTCAATCGGTATCCCCGTTTCCCCTTTGCCGCGGCCTCGGCTCTGATGCCGCAGGAAGCGGGCAGCTTGGCGAGACTGGCACCGCCTCGCTGGGTAAACCCCGCCAGCGGATTCTCGCCCTCCAGATCGTCTGCCACAAGCACGCGCTTCACCTTGCCTGCGCGCAATTGGGTCAGCCGAGTCAGCCGCTGCTCCACGATGTGCTGTTTCCCGCCTCGTAGCCGCACGTGGGCTCGCACGAGGAATAGCGCGATGTCGTCCTTCGGGCCAGCCTGCTGCGGCGGCCGGAGTTTGCCGGAAAGCACTGTCGCCGTGTGATCTGCGATGTCCACCTGCCAGCCTTTGGGGGCGGTCACGCTCCAGGCGACGGCGGCCACCCGGTCTGCGGCGATCCCCGCAAGCGTGCCCTGCAGGACAGCACCCTCCTTGCCACGGATGACGACACTGTGGACCTCCAGTCGGCGAACTGCATTGAGCGCCCGTTCCACCAGTCTGGAAGCCCAGGCGTGGGGCGGCGATTCCATGGTCCACAGGCGGCGCAGGCTTGCCACGCATTTCTCCATCGCCTCGGGGGTGTCGAGCACGGCGAGAAGCTGATCCAGCTCTGCGGCGATCTCCTTCTGGGCTGGATAGGTCTCGATGCGCATCACGTCGGCCCAGTAGTCGTGGGCTTCGCGTAGGAAACCAGCGGCTAGGTCGGTCGGCGTCGCGACCATCAGCAAGGTGGTCTCGCCTGGCAGCAGGCGAAGGCGGATGGCCGTGCCCTTACTCGCGCGTGTTACCTGGCATGAGCGGTCGTTGAGCAGATCCCATGCGACTTCGCGATCTGTCAGGCCAAGATCCGGGTCGAGGGCGAGGACGCACGCGATAGGGGCGTCCGTGGTGTTCTGAACCGCCAGGTGCAGGTTCCCATCGGCAACTCGCCCATAGCGTTCGATGTGGATTCCAGGGCTCGCGCAGCGCGCATAGGTGACCGGCTCCCAGCCTGCGGCCATCTCCCGTTTGACCAGAGCGCCTACCTCGCGGAAGGCCTCTCGCTCCCGCAGTTCCTGACCGGGGAAGGTGGCGTAGAGCAGGTACTCCCGCCACCAGAAGCGAGTGATGGCCTTCGGCTTCTGGTTGTAGGCCAGGTCCCCGAAGGGCTTGCGGTAGCAGAGGGTTCGACTGCGCATGTCCTCCCGCCGGTAGCCTTCGCTGCCGATCGCATCCCAATGGATGAGATTGAAGAACATGGTCTTGGAGTAGTAGTTCGTCAGCAGCAGTTGCTTGCGCTTGTGCATGCGGTCGGTCAACCAAGTGAGCCATTCGAAGGCACTGAAGTCGTTGACGAGGGCAGGGCGTCGGCTCTTCTGGTCGAAGGTCAAGGGGATATCCGCGACCGCAAAATGTTCCTTCCTGAAATTGAGCAATCCCGCCACGGCCCCGTAGCTGTCAAGGTACATGCCATCCATCGTGCAGCCCTGCTGCTTGGCGCTGGCATAGCTGGGCTCGAATATCCACTCGTTGAGGAAGACGCCGGCTCCGTCCGGCAGGTCGGGATCCAGGTTCAGCGGGAATCTGACCCGGTACTGCCCTTGTCCCCAGGGGTAACCCATGACCTTTCCACGCGGCGTCCCGGCGCGGTCCCAGAGCAGAGACTGGTCCACGGCCCGCGATTGCCTGCGCACGAAGTCATCGTAGGTGATGCCGCGGACGGCCATCGCCGTCTTGGCCGAGCCGCCATCCCTGGTGAGCAGGTTGTGGTTGGTCGGCTCCTGGTCGTACTTGAGCTTCCTGATGCCGCCTTGGACGGTCGCTCGGCCGTTCTCAAGAAACTCGGTTGGCATCAGTTGCCAGAAGAACCAGGGCTCGGTGTAGTCGAACGTGTAGATCCCCATGCGGTTGCTGCTGGCGATCGAGACGGGGTTGCGGACGCTGCATTCGTGGTAGGCAAAATGGTAATCATAGGGATGGGGGGTCTTGCCCAGAGCATTGTTCCTGGTGTTGCAGTACCAGCCGCCCATCCGGTCCACCCGGACGGTGAAGAACTCGGGGAACAGGGAGTAGTAGCGCGCCGCCGCGGAGCGGAATCCCCAACTGGGGTCATGACGGTAGATCACGAAGGA
>JABGQJ010000051.1 GCA_018648945.1 Victivallales bacterium | reverse complement strand
CACCACCTTGATGCGATTCCGCCGGTAATTCCGGAGCACGCGGTTCAGGCGGTCATAGGGGCCATAGGGCATGGGGCTGGCATAAAGAGCCCCAGGACCCGCCATGGGAGTGCGAACGAAAACGCCGGTGTCGTTGAACAGCCATTCGAACATGGGGGCCCCTGTGCGTCCACATGGCCCTCGTGAACCGGACCCAATGGCAGGTAGGATGGCACGGATCGCGGGTAGAGCAACTCGGGAGTGGCGTTGCACGCTTGCCAAGCGCCCCGGCGGAAACTAAACTAAGCACGAGGTCCGCGCCGGATGGGAGTTCCCTCCTGGCGAGAACGTTCCTCGCACACGCCGCAATCCACCTAAGAAGGCGTTCAGTAAGCACAATGGGCATGACAATCACCGAGAAAATCCTCGCCAGAGCTGCTGGCTTGGATCTGGTCCGACCCGGGGAAACCGTCTGGGTCAAAGCCGACACACTGATGACCCACGACGTCTGCGGGCCGGGGACGATGGGCATCCTCAAGCGCGAATTCGGCGAGGACGCAAAGGTCTTCGATCCGGATGCCATCGTGCTTGCGCCAGACCACTACATCTTCACCTGCGACGAGAAATGCCACCGCAACGTGGCGATCTGTCGGGAGTTCGCGGCCGACCAGGGGTTGCCTCACTTCTACGACCCCGGCACCGACTCCTACTCGGGGGTCTGCCACATCACCTTGCCGCAGAAGGGGCACTGCCGTCCCGGCGAGGTCATGTTCGGGACCGATTCCCATACCTGCACCCACGGCGCGTTCGGCCAGTTCGCAACCGGCATCGGCAATACCGACGCCGCGTTTGTGATGGGCACCGGCAAGCTCCTGCTCAAGATCCCTGCCAGCCTGCGCTTCGTGTTTGAGGGTGTCCTGCCCGACTACATCATGGGCAAGGACATGGTGCTACAGGTGATTGGTGACATCGGCGTGGATGGGGGAACCTATCGCGCGCTTGAGTTCTGTGGCTCCACCATCCAAGCTCTGCCCATGTCCGAACGCATGACCATCTGCAACATGGCCATCGAGGCCGGTGGCAAGAATGGCATCATCGCGGCGGACGAGACCACGCTTGCGTACGTCAAGCAACGTACCAACAAGCCATTCACCTGCGTGGAAAGCGATCCGGATGCCGAATACATCGGCGAGAAGACGTACCAGGTGGAGGAGCTGCTGCCGCTCGTGGCCCTGCCCCATTCCCCGGACAATGTGGAACCCGCCGAGAGTTGTGCCGAGTGGAAGATCGACCGGGCCTATATCGGCAGTTGCACGGGCGGCAAGACCGCTGACTTCGTGGCTGCGGCCCGAGTTCTGAAAGGGCGCAAGGTCACCGTGGAGACCTTCCTGGTTCCCGCCACGACCGAGGTAGCCGCCGACCTGGCCACGGTCACGGTCGATGGCATGAGCCTGCTGGAGATCTTCGCGGCGGCAGGCTGTCTCGAGCCTGCGCCGCCCTCGTGCGCGGCCTGCCTGGGTGGCCCGATCGATACCTTCGGGCGCACCCACGGGCGCGAAGTCTGCATCAGTACCACCAACCGGAACTTCCCGGGGCGGATGGGAAGCAGGGATTCCTCCGTGATCCTTGCTTCGCCGTTGACGGCGGCCGCAAGCGCCATCGTGGGTCGGGTCACCGATCCGCGCGAGTTCCTATAGGCCCAGGGAAGGAGAACATACGATGAGCAATGTGATTGAAGGCAAAGCGTTTGTGTTGGACGACAACATCGACACCGACCAGATTATCCCTGCCCAGTATCTGACGCTGGTCCCGACGATTCCCGAGGAATACGAGAAACTGGGGAGCTACGCGCTGAGCGGATTGCCGGATGCGTATCCCCGGTTCGTGGTCGATGGCGCGATGAAAGCGGAATACACCGTCATCGTCGCCGGCCGCAACTTCGGCTGCGGATCAAGCCGCGAACACGCCCCGGTGAGCCTTGGCGCGGCTGGCACAAAGGCGGTGGTCGCCCAGTCCTATGCCCGGATCTTCTACCGGAACTGCATGGCAACAGGCGAACTGTACCCGCTCGAATGCCCGGTGGATCTGGCGGACATCGTCAAGACCGGACAGACCGTGCGCGTGGACCTCGATGCCGCCACTCTCACCGTACTGCCGGACGGGGAAACCCATCAGTTGCTGCCTCTGGGCAACGCCAAAGAGGTCATCGACCAGGGCGGTCTGTTTGAGTACGCGCGGAACAACGGGATGATTGGCTGATCAGCAGTACGCATAATGCGGGAGTTGCCATGAACACAGGCGAGCGGACGAAACGTTGGGCCAGCTGGACTGGCTTCGGTTGGGCGCTCAGCGCGCTCGTCTTGGGTTCGTGGCTTGGCGCCCAGGAACCGGCGCCCCCCGCCGCGCCTTCGGCTGCCAGGCCGAAGGGCGGGCGAGTGATCCGGACAGTCAAGGTCCCGGTTGGGCGGTACGAGGGTTGGCACAAGGGGCCATGGACGAGTGAGAACCGCAGGGAGGGGCGGCCAAAGGGGCTTTGGCAGCTCTACATGCATGGGGTGGTCGATTTCTTCGCTACTCCCGTTCTCTGGCAGTCGCTTCTGGGGCCGGAACAGTCGGCCAAACGGTGGCTTGACCCCATTTCCGTGCTGAAGACGGAGGTCAGATTCTCGGGCATGCCTGCCCTCAAGCTCAATAGCGGGGACTCGATTCTCTTCGGCAGACATCTCCCCATCCCTAGGTTGGGGCAACGACGAGGGACGGTGCGGGTGTTCGTATGGCTGAGGGGAAAAGACGCGAACGGGCATGGCGAAGCTGAACTGCTGCCTTCCCGGACGCCTTCCTTGGAGGTGCTGGTCCACGATGCGGCCGGTCGCACGGTGGCCACGTACCGGGGCCCGATGCGGACGCGTGGCACCTTTGGCTGGCACTGCTACTACCTGGATGTGCCGTTGGGAGCGAACCTGGCGCCAGCCAGCGATGAACTGGGGGGGGGACTCTCCTTCAACGCGCCGAAGCAGAGCCTGCGCGTGCGCCTGAAGAACCCCACTGGCGGCACGGTCTGGTTCTCCACTCCCTCCTGGGAAATGATGGACGATACCAACACCTACACCCCGGAAGAGAAGCAGGACCCGACGACGGGGAGTCTGGCTCCGTTCCCCGCGATGGACGAACTGCCGGTTCACCTGATGTCTGGCCAGGCCTATGCCCATCCCTGGCGCTTCTTCCAGGGAGAAGCAGGAGGCGCGAAGGGAGTTCCCGACCTGACCACTCCGCAGGCCATCCGCGAGTACCTGCGCGAGGCAACCAAGACGGACCGGGCTGGCTCCTTCGGCGGGGCCGTGTTTCTTGGCCCCTGGCTGTACGCCGCCGGCAAGCATCCTGAACTCCTTGCCCTGCCTGCCGATTGGCATGCGGAATTCCGAGGCACGCTGCTCTCGCTGCAAGACCCCAAGACGGGGTTTTGGGGGACGACTGGAGACCAGCTCAGCATGGCCGCGACAGCCCGTGTCGTGGAGTCCCTCTGGGGCGGCGAAGGGGGGAAGAAGCCGTGGCTGAATTACGGCGGGGATCTTCCCAAAGCCGAGAGAATCGTCAAGACGCTGCTCGGCGCTCGTTCGCAGCAGCAAGCGGACGGCAGCGGCGGCGGTGCATGGGGTGCTCTGACCTACAACTGGCACGAAGCTGGCGAACCCGAGGCGAACGTCTGTTCCCTGGCCGCCACTCGCAACGCCGTCGTGCTCCTGCGACTGGCGGCGGCTGGCTTGACGCGCGACAAGCGTGCGCAGGTGGATCAGGCTCTGCTCGGGGCCTGGCGCAGTGTGTTCCGCCAATGCGTGCTACCTGACGGTCTCTGGAAGCTCTCAGGCAGGGATCGGGGCCCTTCGCGCCCGGCCTTCCTGCCTCGGGTACTCGATCTCTCGTCCTGGCTTGCGGAACGCACCGACACGGCGCTGGCTGGGCCCGCCGTGGATGGCGTGTCCATGGGGCCGGACGGCGTGGAGCTTGTCTGGAAGAAACCAACTGCCGCCGCCTATGCCGTCCGTATCTTCGGCGCCCCCAAGGGGACGGCCGTCGCCAATGTGCACATGGAACAGATGGTGGCCGTGATCGAAGTGGACGGAACGACCATCCAGGGGATGGAGCCGGTTCACGTGGCCGGGGCCCTGCGGGACGCGGCCCGGGAAAGATGGGGAGTCGATATTGCTGGTGCCGGCGATGTGCCCCTGCTGGCCAGCCGACTGGCCATCTACGATGGGCTCAAGGGCATTGGCAAGGCCAAGGAACCGCTGACCATCAAGCTGGCGGGGGCAGCGAAGTTCTCTTTCTTCGCGGCCAGTGTGAACAGGAACGGGGAGCAGTCGAAGCTCGTGCCGATCGAGATCAAGGGCATTGTCGCAGAGCCGCTCGGCGACGACGACGAAGAAGACGAGGCCCCGAAGGCCGAGGGTGCGGAACCAGCTGGTGATGACGCCGTCCCTGAGATCTAGCCTGATCCGCTCCTCAATCACTTGTTGCGCCTGTCTATTGCCCGCAATGCCAAAGCCTTGTGGTTGATAGGGCGGGTGGTTTGTCCTGGCATTCCTGCGCCCCGCTTGGGTGCGCAGCGCCCTGCTCATGCACACGCCAGTGGCCTTGCTCACGCTGCCTGGGAAGATCAGGCCAGCGTGTCTGTGGAAACTCGTTTTCTGCCCGAATGCGGGCGGTCGGACTGGGGAATTCCCGCCTTGGCGCTATGTTTAAGGCCCGTTGGGGGCACGCCGCCGGTAGGTGTGTTTCCGACTCCTTTTTCACACGCACAACGGGGCTTGGCGAATGCCGAGCGCATGGCTATGACTCCAAAGATAACCAAGCACCTCTTTATCACCGGCGGCGTCGTCTCTTCCCTCGGGAAAGGGATCACGGCTGCCTCCATTGCCCTTCTCCTCAAGCGAAGGGGCTACAAGGTCGCGATCCAGAAGCTGGATCCCTACGTCAACGTGGACCCTGGGACCATGTCGCCGTATGAGCACGGGGAGGTCTACGTCACGGATGACGGGGCCGAGACGGACCTGGATCTTGGGCACTACGAACGGTTTGCCGACCTGAACTGTAGCCAGGCCAGCAACTACACGACCGGGCGAATCTACCAAAGCGTGATTCAGCGGGAACGCCGTGGTGACTACCTTGGCAAGACCGTGCAAGTTATCCCCCACATCACCGACGAGATTAAGAAGGCCATCCGCACTCTGGATTCCGATGAGGTGGACATTGCGATCACCGAGATTGGCGGCACGGCGGGCGATATCGAGTCGCTTCCCTTCCTGGAGGCCATCCGCCAGTACCGGCAGGAGATTGGTCCCGAGAACGGCCTGTTCGTGCATCTGACGCTGGTGCCCTACCTCAAGGCCGCTGGCGAACTGAAGACGAAGCCCTCGCAGCAGTCCGTCGGTATCCTGCGGGGCATCGGCATCGTCCCCGACATTCTCGTCTGTCGTTGCGAGCGGCCCTTGGAGAAGGAGCACTTCCGCAAACTCGCCCTGTTCTGCAACGTCCGCCCCGAGCTGGTGATCGAGGAGCGGGACGTGGCCAACACCATCTATGAAGTGCCGCTCGAACTGGCCAAGCAAGAGCTGGATACCTACATCATCGAGCTTCTCGGCCTGCACGTCCGGGTCCTGAAGCTGGACGACTGGCGAGAGATGGTTGCGCGGGTGATCGACAAGAACAAGCCCACCGTCGAGATCGCCGTCGTCGGCAAGTACATCCAACTCAAGGATGCCTACAAGAGCATCTACGAGGCGCTGGACCACGGTTCCATCGCCAACCATCTGAACCTAAAGGTGCGCCAGCTCGACTCCGAGGATCTGGAGAGCGAGGATGTGGACGTGGCCGAAGCTCTGGCCGGCGTGCAGGGCATCCTTGTTCCCGGCGGCTTTGGCAACCGTGGAATCCAGGGGAAGATCGAGGCGATTCGCTATGCTCGCGAAAACGGGATCCCATTCCTGGGGATCTGCTTGGGCATGCAGTGCGCGGTCATCGAGTTCGCCCGCAATGTCTGTGGTCTGGAGGGTGCGGACAGCGCCGAGTTCAACGGCGAGGACGACCCCTCCACGCACACTCCGCATGCGGTCATCCATCTGATGGAAGAGCAGAAGAAGATCATCAACATGGGCGGTACCATGCGGCTGGGACGCTGGGCCTGCGAGCTGCAACCGGACACCAAGGCGGCCGATGCCTACGGCAAGCGGTCCATCCGGGAACGCCACCGCCACCGTTTCGAGTTCAACAATGCCTACCGCGAGCAGTTCTCGCAGGCTGGAATGACCATTTCCGGCACCTCGCCGGATGGCGCCCTGGTGGAGATGGTCGAGCTGGCGGACCATCCCTGGTTCGTGGGTTGTCAATTCCACCCCGAGTTCAAGTCGCGCCCTTTGGTCGCACACCCCCTTTTCCGGGACTTTGTCGCAGCGTCTGCGAAGACGGGCTCGAAGGATGCATAACGAGGCACCCATGCACGAGAAGCCAAAGGAATACTGCGGGCTCTGCGCCGTGAGTGGTGGAGCCGACGTCTTGGAGCGAGTCCATCTGGGGCTGCATTCCATTCAACACCGTGGCCAGGAAGCGACCGGCGTCATGGTGGCTTTACCGGATGGTGAGAGCCTGCTGCACAAGGCCCCGGGGCTGGTGGGGGAGGTCTTTGCCAGAATCCCCGACTCATGGCCGGTGCACAATGTGACGCGCGCCATCAGCCATGTGCGCTATGGCACTGCGGGCGGTTCCACGGCCGTCAACGCGCAGCCGCTGATGGTCAACGTCGCCGGCCATACCGTGGGGATCGCCCACAATGGCACGATCTGCAACGCTCCCTCCCTCCGCGAGGAGTTGCTTCAGGACGGAGCCATCTACCAAACGAGTACCGACACGGAACTGATCCTGCACCTGATGGCGCGCGCCGCCAAGGATTGCGATGGCGATCTGTGGAAGGCCTTGGAGGAAGCTCTGGGCCGACTCAAGGGGGCGTTCTCCCTGCTGGTGATGATCGATGGCGTCATGGCGGCGGCGCGCGATCCCTTCGGGTTCCGCCCTCTCGCCATCGGCGACTTCGAGGATGGTGCCTACATCGTGGCCAGCGAGACCATCGCCTTCAGCGTCACGGGAGCCGCCTATGTCCGCGAAGTGGAGCCAGGGGAACTGGTAATCTGGGGCGCGGGGAACCGCATGACTAGCCGTCAGTTTGCGCCATGCGAGCGTCGCGCCCACTGCATCTTCGAGCACGTTTACTTCGCCCGTCCAGGCAGCCGCGTCTTCGAGGACAGCGTCTATCAGGTCCGCAAGGAGATGGGGCGCGTTCTCGCCCGCGAGTGCCCGGTGGATGCGGACATCATTGTGCCGGTTCCCGACAGCGGCATGTACGCCGCTCTGGGCTTCGCCGAGGAATCCGGGATTCCCCTGGACATGGCCCTGAGTCGGAACCACTACGTAGGGCGCACGTTTATCGACCCCGGTCTGAGTTCCTCCCGGCAGAAGCTGGTCAGCCGCAAACTGCAGCCCATCGCCGAAGCCTTGGAAGGCAAGCGGGTCTGCTTGGTGGACGACTCCATCGTCCGTGGCTCCACAAGCCGAACCCGGGTGCACACGATCCGCGCGGTTGGGGCCAAGGAGATCCATATGCGGATCAGTTGTCCCCCGCACAAATACGGCTGCTACTTTGGCATCGACTTCCCCGAAAGTGAGTCCCTGCTGGCCAACAAGGTGGCGCCGGACGACCTGTGCCGCAGCCTGCGTCTCGACTCGCTGGGCTACCTGTCCAAGGATGGCATGTTGTCTTGCGTCCGGGCACGGCGGCCAGAGGACTACTGCTGTGCCTGCTTCGACGGCCAGTACCCGATCCTGCCCGATCATCTCGACAGGCGTCTCTGAGGCCGGCTTGACCAATCTGGGAGCCCCGTATGAAACAGCAATACATGAACCCACATCTGTCTCGTCGGGCCTTCCTGAGCCAGGCGATGGTGCTCGGTGCCGCTGGCGCGTTGCGGCCTGTGGCGCAAGCGGCCGAGGCGAACCCGCAACGCCCCAATATCGTCTTCTTCATTCTCGACGACATGCAGCGACACATGTTCAACTGCCTGCCGGAGGGGAAGGGGAAGAACCTGACGCCAGCTATCGACCGGTTGGCGAGCGAAGGGACGGTGCTTATGGGGCAACACGTTGCCTCCCCAGTCTGCACCCCCAGCAGGTACAACTGCCTGACGGGGCGCTACGCCAGCCGGTCCCTCGCCCAGCAGGCGAAGGCGAAAGGGCAGACCGTGGTGACCTGGAACACCCACATTGGCCCCACGGACGACAACCTGGCCAGGAGACTCCAGCAGGCGGGCTATGCTACGGGCATGGTTGGCAAGAACCACGTGTTCCAGGTCCCTGGCTGGAAGAAGCTCGCCTACGATGCCGATCCCACGCAGCCCGCTGCCAAGGCGCAACTCAAACGGAACGCCGAGAAGATCCAGCTGGCCCTCAGGCAAGCTGGCTTCGACTATGCGGCCTCGATCTACCACAACAATCCCGACGGCAATGGCTCCCGGAAGCTGGCCGTACATAACCTGGACTGGATTGCCCAGGGGGCGCTGGACTTCATAGACCGCCACCGCGAGAAGCCCTTCTTCCTCTACTTCGCCTCGACCATCCCCCATGGACCTGTGCAGCCCAAACGTTCCTGGCAGGCGGACCCGAAGGTGACGGCCGACGGGATTCTGGACGAGCCGCCCCGGGTGCTTCCTCCCCGCCAAGAGCTGCGCGCCCGCGTCAGGAAGGCCGGCATCAAGATGTGGGGACGGGAGAATCTGCTTTGGCAGGATGATGTGGTCGCGGCGATCATGAAGAAGCTCTCCGACCTTGAGTTGGACGACAACACCATCGTCTTCTTCTTCAACGACCACGGGCAGGGGGCGAAGGGCACGCTCTACCAAGGCGGCGTGACCAATCCCAGCATCGTCTGGCGGAAGGGCGGCTTCCCCTGCGGCGGGGAGTCGGCGGCCTTTGTCTCAAACATCGACTTCGCCCCGACGATCCTGGACTATGCCGGTGCCGTAGCAGCCCAAGGCGAATTGGACGGGCACAGTATCCGCCCCGTCTTGGAGGGAAAATCCGCGAGCGTTCGGGAATCCCTCTACTTCGAGATGGGGCACACTCGCGCTGTACGCAAGGGAGACTGGAAATACCTGGCCCTCCGGTACACGAAAGAGGCCCGGAACATGCCCATGGCCAGGCGGAAGGCGATCCTGGATCGCGTCAATGCCAACCTGCTTCGACGCGGCAAGAAGGTCCACAGCACCAACCCCGCGGACCGCTTCAGCCACATCTCCATCGTCCCGGGCGGCGGTGACGCGGAGCATGGTTCCATGGGCAAGTACCCCGCCTACTACGACGAGGACCAGCTCTACAACCTTGCCGACGATCCTGGTGAGCAGCGCAATCTCGCTGCCGATCCTGCCCACGCGGAGAAGCTGGCCGAACTGAAGGGCGAACTGCGCGCCTATCTTGCCCAACTCCCCGGTGGGTTCGGGGATCTGAAGCCATCGGGCAAGTAGGCCTCGCTACTTCTCCTGCTTGAGCCGGACCATGTCGAGCACCAGGGTGGGTTCGGGTTCCTCTTCGCAGGCCAGCAGGTAGATGGGCTTCCATACTCCTCCCATGCCGAGCCGGTTGTGGATGCGCAGGGCAAGCACGTTCTCCGCCCCGAGCTTCAGGTTCTGCCCGGGATCGAAGACGAAGGGGCGGTCCCAGATCTGTTCGGGGGTGAGCTTGGTGCTGGCGCACGTGTGCTCGAATGCCTTCTTGCCGTTCAGGTACACGGTGCAGTCCTCATCGGCCGCACCGACGAAGAGACGGACCATGCGGTTCTTTCCGAAATTGGCGGGGACATCGAAGCGCAGTCGGTACCAGCCGGTGCCGGTGAGTTTCGCGAATCCCTGTTTGTCCCAGCCGCCGGGCTCGCCACACTTGATGCGAGCCCACTCAAGGTCTGCGTAGTCGGCAGCGAACCAGCCTTCCTTCTCCCCGGCGTCCTTGGGATCAGCGCGGAACATGCTCTCGGGGCCGATGCGTAGGGCCGAGAATTTGGCGTCCCGGGCCTTGGCCAGGCCGCGCCAGTAGGTCAGCTTCTTGTCCACGTGGCTGCCCTTGGCAGTCGAGCCCTCCCAGAGGTGCTTGATGCCTTCGCGTTTGGCGATGGCCTCGAATTCATCGCACATGCTGCCGAAGTCGTCACCGGCAACGAAGCCCAGGTCTCGGGAGAGCTTCAGATAGAGCAAGGAAAACTTCGCCAACTTGATCCGGCGCATCGTCTCCGGCGTCTTGGCCAGGGCTTCGGCCTGGGCAAAGAGGCGCGTGGCACTGGCAGCAAATTGAGGAGTCAGGAAGCTGGCGGCGGGGGGATAGCGGATGTTGCCCGCATCGCGGAGGGAGCCCATATACTCACGCTCCCAGAGCCGCCAGAGCAACTCGTTGTAGGCCTGTATCGGTGCGGCGGCTTCGCCGTAGAACCCGTAGGTGAAGTCCCGGATGAGATCGCGCGTATTGAGTGTCGGGTCCCAGAGTTGCTTGCCCCAGACCCAGCTCCGCAGAGGACCGCGGGCGGCCCCCGCGCCCTGATAGGCGCCCTGGAGCATGATGCCCTTGGCGTTGTGGTCCAGCATCCAGCGGATGTTCTGGGTGACGAGGGGCAGGTTGGGGGAGGGGAGGCTGTAGTGACTGAAGTTGACCGTGTAGTCCCAGATGTGGATCTTGGCTCCGATCTCGGACCAAGCCTTCATGGCGCGGCTGAACTCGTCGGTCTCGGTGACGAACTCGAAGAAGCGGCTCCAGGCATGGCGGTCCGTGCAGAGCCGGATGACCACGTTGTCGTGCGGGCGGACGGTCTTGGGTGGTTGGACGGTGCCGAGATAGGCGAGGGTGGAGACCTTGACCCGAGGGAACTCATCCCGGATGGCGTCGGCGATAGCGTTGACGAAACGGAGGAGGGTGGCGGCCTGGGTGCCCCCTTCCGCCTCGTCGAAGGCGGCACATTTCTCGCACTCGCAGTACCCGCGACCATCGTTGGGCGAGACGCTGATCAGATGCGCTCCGGGGTCGGCGCGCAGGACTTTCTGAACCGTCTCGATGGAGATGCGCACGACTTCCGGGTTGCTCAGACAGAGCTGGTGGGGATTGCGTTTGCCATTGATGAGACTGTAGTATTCCGGGTGCTCCTTCAGATACAGTTTGGGGGGCACGAGGCGGCGGTATGTGTGAACGAAGAACCCGCCCGCATAGCGGATTCGCCCCCCCCATTCATCGGGCACCCGAGCGTTTGGTGAATTGGTGCGGTTGCGGAGCGACCAGGTCGCGTGGAACGCATCCCAGTAGTAGGGATCGCGGATCTCCAGGACTGGTACGAAGGTGCGCGGCACCGGCTGGAAGCTGAGCTCGGGACGTTTGGGAATGGTGGCCGTGTCGCGATGGTACCACCGGCAACCGAGATCCTCCTCCAGGAGAGCGTACACCGCATTGATGACTCCCCGATCGTCGCTGCCCCAGAGGAACAGGTCCGCGCCCTTCACGCCGATGCCATAGCCTTCGCTCCCGAGGTCGTTCTTGCGTGCCGCCAGGGCGGCTCTAGCGAGTCGCTCGGTGCGTCCCACGCTGATGACTGGGCCGTCGCCCTCTTCCCCATCCACGGCCAGTCTCAACTGCACCCCGGCCATGGTCTCCAGCCAGAGCGCCAGATCGGCAGCGGCTTTCTCCTCCATGGTCGTAGGTTTGGTGGGCAAGAGAATGGCGTACGGGCTCTTGCCGCCGCTGGCCAGAGTCAGCCTGGGACTCGGTTCACCCCTGGGCTGGAGGCTATTCACCCAATGTGGGTGGGACGGGACCGATGTGGGCAAGGGCACGCGCAGGCCGAGGTTGCGGAAGCGCAACTGAACTTGGGTGGCGCTGAGCGGCTGATCGAAGACGGCAACCGAGTCGATCAAGGCGTTGGCATAGTTGATAGCCCTTTCGCCAATGTGCGGGCTGGAACCGACGGCGAAGCCGGCGCTCTCTTCCACTTCCCAGGGCGTGGTCTTGCGCGAACCGACGAGCTTGCCATCCAGGTAGAACGCCACCTTGCCTGCGGTGCGGTCCCAAGTGCCGGTGAAGACATGCCACTTGCCAACCGACCAGTCGAACCACGTGGGCGCTCCCCCATAGGTGGCCTTCGAACCCGAGTCCATATCGAAGCGTGGTTGTCCATTCCAGCGCCAGAGGCGAGGCACGCCGACTGGGCCCCATTTGGCCCCATCGCCACAGAGGAACATCCACGCCTTGCCTGTGCCATTGGCCAGGGGCGAGACAACGATTTCCACGCTTCCCCGGTCAGCAGGGATGACCGAGGCGGGGTAGACGAGACGGGCACCCTTGGCGACCAACGCCTTTCCCTTGAGTCCGGGAGCGAAGGTGATCTTCTCCGCCCGAATGGGGGCGATGGCCTTCCCCGCAGTATCCCGCCCCTGGGGCGATCCGTCGAAACTGGCCTGGAACACCGGTTTGGGTGCCGCGGCTGCGACACTGGCGAAGATGGTTGCAGCAAGGCCACGGCGGAAAAGGGCAGAGTAACTCATCGCGGTTCTCCAGGTGGACATGGGAACCGCAATGTAGTGCCGCCAGTGGTGGGTTGCCTGGTCAGCTACCGTTTCGGCTGGAAGGAGGGAAGCTTGGCGCTCTTTAGTTCGGCTTCCTGCCCCCGCAGGTGAAGGTCCAGGAATGTGGTCATGATTCTGGTCAGATCCGGCCCGCCAATGCCCTTGCCGTGTCCTGCACCCTCGAACTGCAGCAGAACTGGAGCGGGATCGACCCCCGCTTTGCGCATGGCCTCCACGAACTCCACGGATTGCGCGAATGGCACCGTCCCATCACGGTCGCCATGGGCAATCAGAAAAGGGGGGCATCGGGCCGTGACATGGGTGATGGGCGAGGCACTTCGACCCATCTCCGGCACGTCCTTGGCATAGCCACCGATCAGGAGACTCTCCGGTGATTGCTTCTGCACCCGTCCTCGTTGCTCGTGAATGGTGAACAGGTTGCTGGGACCAAACCAGTCCAGGACACAGGCGACCCGGCTATTCTGAGCCAGGTGGTCGCCCAGTGCTCCCTCCATATCCTCCCGACCGTTGGTCACGCCCAACATGCTGACCAAGTGGCCGCCAGCGGACGTTCCCCACACGGCGATGCGCTCGGGATCGATGTTGTATTTCCCGGCATTCGCCTTGAGCCAGCGGATCCCTGCCTTGCAGTCGTGCAACTGTGCTGGCCACTTGGCTTCGCCAGTGAGGCGGTAGCCGATGGAGGCCCCGGCATACTTGCCACTGGCGACAAACTCGGCCACGCGCCGCCCCCCGCCGTTCTTGTCCCCGTTCTTCCAACCCCCGCCGTGGATATAGACCAGAACGGGGAGGGGGTCATTGCCTTTGGGCTCTTTGGGCACGTACAGATCGAGGCGGTGACGAGGGTTGTCGTCGTTCGCGTACGGAAGGTCAAGATGCGCCTGTATGGCTCCCCTCAATTGAGCGGGCATGCGGTTCTGCTGTGGCCGGTTTCCGGCCCGCTTCCTGAGGAATGCCTGGTGCTCGCCGAGGGTGATCTTGCCATCCTCGTTGGCGTCCACTCGCCCGAAGTTGCCCCGGATCCTCTCGGGCAGCTCATCTCTGGTCAGGGAGCCGTCCCGATTCTTGTCCCAACGCTGGAACATCCCATTCCGGGCGGGCTGGGCGGGGAGGTGGAGTGCGAAGAACAGGACGGAGAGAGCAAGAGTTCTCATGGCAGAAAGGGCTCCCGAATACAGGCTTGCTCGGAGAACGTGACGACCTCACAGGATGTTGTGCGGAAGTTGCTGACTCTTGCCAGGTGACTCTTGTCATCCTGGCGAAACGTGCCACATTCGGTCCGGTGCTCCCTTTTGGCTCTCGAATCACGCTGACAATGAGGAACAGAACGATGGCGAAGACACGTCTTGTAGGCGCTCTTGACGGTACCGGACACGGCTGCGTGGTTGAGCAGGACATCCCAGAACTCACCAAGGGCAAACTGCTGATCAAGGTGTCGGCTTCCCTGATCAGCCCCGGCACGGAACTGAACGGGGCAAAGCAGGCTCGCGCAGCGGGGACTACCGACCCAGGGACGCCGAAACCGTTTGGCTACCAGAACGCTGGCGTCGTTATCGAGGCAGGTGAGGGCGTGACCGAGTTCCAGCCGGGGGATCGCGTGGCTTGCATGGGAGGGGGCTTTGCCCAGCACACGAACTATGCGGTGGTGCCGAAGAACCTCTGCTGCAAGCTGCCAGAGAACGTGAGCTTCGAGCAGGGCGCCTACACGCATCTGGCCATCACTTCCATGCAGGCCGTGCGGCGTGCGCAGCCCGAGTTGGGCGAATACGCCCTGATGGTCGGTCTTGGCTTGGTCGGTCAGATGGCCGGCCGTCTGGCCCAGCTCGCGGGTTGCTACGTGATGGGCTGGGACATGGTCCCCTTCCGTTGCCAGGTCGCCGAAGACTGGGGCATGGATGCGACGACCGTGGTCGGTGAAGACGACGTCGAGGAGAAGGCCAAGGCCTTCACGCGCGAGTTTGGTTTCGACTGGGCTGTGATGGCCTTTGGCGGCGACGGCACGAAGGCTCTGGACTCGGTCAAGAAGGTGATGAAACTGAGCCCGGACACGCACCAGATGGGCCGCATCAGCCTCGTTGGCGGCCTGAAGACCATGTGCAGTTGGGGTGCCGGTCTCGGCAACCTCGACCTCCGCTGCAGCGCCCGTTCCGGCCCCGGCTACCACGACGATGCCTGGGAGATCGGCGAATACGAGTACCCGAACGTCTTTATGCGCTGGACCACCAAGACGAACATGGCCTATGCCCTCCGCCTGATGAGCGAAGGCAAACTGGATGTGGATTCACTCACCACCCACAAGGTGCCACTGAGCGACATCGATGAGGCGGTGACCGCCCACATCGATTCTCCCGGTTCTACCTTGGGCACACTGCTGGTGATGCCCGAATAGAACCATGTTCCCGGGGCGGGCAACGACGGTTACCTGCGTCAGTTGATGGGGCCGTGGGCAGATCTTGCCCACGGCCGAGTGCCAATGTGCGAAGAGGACGGGAATCCGGACCATGGAAACGCACCGCATCCGTTTCTTTGACGATCGCGAGGTGGCCTATCGGGCAGGGCTTCATCTGGAGCCGGTGCCTGTGGAGAAGCACGGCGTCCTGATGGACCGGGAGGGGCCGGCCGATCTGGACGGAGTTAGTGTGTTTTGCGGGAGTGTCGTGCCGTTGCCCGGTGGCACCTTCCGCATGTACTACTACGCGGCCTGCTACTCGCCCCGGGTCATGCGCATTGCGATCGCCGAGTCGAGCGACGGATTCCATTGGGAGCGGCGGTTGCTGGGCCAGCAGGAATGGGAAGGCGCGCCGACTAACCATCTCCACGTCAAGGGCCTCCCCAAGGACGCCAACATCACCCAGCCAAGCGTGGTTTTGCTGCCCGATGGACGCTGGTTCATGTACTGCTGGCTCCATGGCCAGGAATTCGGCCAGATCCGCTACCTGATCTGCACCAGCGAAGACGGTTTGAACTGGGAATTGCATGACCCGAACCGACCGGCGGTTTTCCATCCATCCGATCTGGAGGTGGGGCAGGCTGGCTGGACGGCCGGGCTGACCAACGCCAACCCCAACGCGCGCTTCGACGAGCAGCGGACCTGGGACTTCCTGGCCGCCAAACGGCTGCGCAGCAACGACGCGACCTACGTCTACTACAACGAACAGACCCGGCAGTTCGAGATGTACTCCGTCTGGCTCCTGCCCAATCCGGTGGAGAAGGGGCGCCAGACGCCCCACGACAACGCGCCTGGGGCATTGCGGATCATCCATCGCCGGACCAGTGAGAACGGCCTCGATTTCAGCGCGGCGGAACTCGTCATCAGTCCGGATGAGGGCGATCCCTTGACTCAACAGTTCTACTACCTTTCCCAGCACCAAGAGCGGGATTGGCGGATCGGCTTCCTGGGCAGCTACCACTGCTGGGACCAGACCATGGAATGTGAGATGTGCTTCTCTCGGGATGGTCGGCACTGGGACCGTCCGTTCCGCGGCGGCTTCATCCCGCGCGGCCCCATTCCCGAGACGGACTGCATGTCGGTGTACGCCACCAATTGCCTTCTGCCCGTGGCCGACGACCGGGTGCTCATGCTCTACCGAGGGGGCAACTACCACCACAACCACACCCTGCCAGAGGGCGTGGATGCCGCGAAGCACGCCGTGATGGGGGCCAGTTGGCCCAAGGGCCGTTTCGCCGGTCTTGCCACGGCCCCCCGGACCAGCGGGCGGATCCTGCTCAAACCCCAGGTGTCCATTCGGCGTTCGATCTCCCTGGACGCTACCATTCGCGGGGGCGTCCGCGCCGAGCTCCGCGATGTCCTTGGCGGAGCTCTCCCCGGTTACGGGCTGCACGACAGCGAACTCGTCGTCGGCGACGGCAACCGGCTGATCCTGCGTTGGGGTGAGGTCGCGCATACCTCGGAGGCCTACCAGCACGACGCGGTGGTGCTCTATCTGGAACTTGCTGATGCGACGCTCTACTCGGTGTCGCTCTAGATTGGAGATCGGCCGATGGCAGAGAACAAGGTCCAATATGAACGTCTCCGTCCTGCGGAGATCGTGGCGCGCCGCGAAGCCTGCCCGGTGGCATATCTGCCAATCGGGACGATTGAGTGGCATGGGCAGCACAACCCCGTCGGGCTCGACACGCTGAAGATCCATGCCCTGCTGGCTCAGTGCGCGCAGAGGATCGGCGGTCTGGTCTTTCCCCCCCTGTACTATGGGGAGAACCGCGAACAGGCGCTGATGGAGGCCAATGCGGCAGACCGGGACCAGATTGCGGCAAAGATGGCGTTGCCGAGCACCAACTTCGACCCCGGATACATGGTCGAGACCGTGTCGGAGCAGAACCGGAACTACCAGAGTCTGCTTGTCCACATCATGCACGAGATCCGGAGCCTGGGCTTCAAAGTGCTGGTGGTGGGCGGCGGGCACTACCCGCTGCTGGACCACGCCCGGTCGGCGGCGGCTCTGTTTCACCAGGAGCAGTCGCGGCCGAAGATGCTCGTCTGGGCGATGACCGGCTACGAGTTGGTGAAGGGGCAGTTCCAGCCGTGTGGCGACCACGCTGGCAAGTGGGAAACCTCCATGCTCATGCACCTGGATCCCGGCATGCAGGACCTCAGCATGTTGCCTGAGGATCGCAGCCAGAAGCCGATCGGTGCGTCGAACAACGGCGTCCAGGATTCCAGTGGCCAGTTCGGCGGCGAGGTGACCGACTCGATCATCGCCGCAGTTCGGTCCCGCGTTGAGGAATTGCTCGAAAACCATGGCTTGTATCAGGGACATGGTTCGCCGATGTAGGAGGCGGGTGTGTCAGACGGAGTGATCTTGGACTGTATCTGGAGGTGGGCATCATGATGATCCGAACCGCGTGTCTAGCTGTCACCGCAATGATCTGTCTTGCCGCAGAGGCCCAGATCCAAGAGGAACGAACCAGGGAATACCCCGAGTACCACTGCAAGGTGACTCTACCCGAGGCCAGCTTCCAGTGGCTTGACCACTCGGCTGTGAAGGGCGCGGCTATGATCATGGGGAACGCCGCGCAGGCCAAACTGCTGCTGGTTGCCAGGAAGGCCCCGGCTGGCATTGCGGTCACCGACAAGTTCTGCAAGGGGATCGACGATGGCTTCTTCGAGCCGGAGGCGGTTTCCAAGATCAGCGGGGAGGTGATCACTTTTCGAGGGGTTCCCTGCTACGAAGTTCGTGCCCGCCTGGGGTACGACTCCTCAGTCGCGGTGCTCAGGAGCTTTGCCGCCAACGGCCATGTCTACCAGCTGCAACTTCTGGGCGCTCCGGTCGCCGACTTGGACAAGCAGCAAGTCGAGAAGCTGTTTGCGTCATTCGAGCTAATCGGGACGCCGGTCCTGTCCTCGCCGGAGGAAAGCGATGCCGTTCCGTATGCCGGGACCTCCCGGACTATGGGCAAGATCGCGGCCTACTGCTTCATCGCCATCGGCCTGTTGGCGGTGGTGAAGAAGTTCTCGAGGAAGAAGTAGCGAGCAGAGCACTCAAAGGGAAGGCAGCATGAGCGATGCACGACAGATCCAGTTCCTCGGCACGGGTGCCGGGGATGCGAATTTCGGCACCCCGCAGAGCGTACATCTACGGAGTCGGGATGTCCGCAGGTTCACCTGCAATCTGCTGTCGCCTGACACGCTCATCGATTTCAACCATCAGACCGTCGGAGCGCTTGAGACGTTTGGCGTACGAACGGGAGCGATCAAGCACCTGTTTGTGAGTCACGGGCATTTCGATCACTTCCAGCCCGAAGAGATCCTGCGCTTCGCCGAGACGCTGCCGGCGCCTCTGGCCGTGTATGGCAACGCGATGGTGCGGGACGCGTTGGCGTTCTGTTGCGAAAATGCGCTCGACCGGGAGACGGGGCGATTCGTGCCGCGGCAGCGGGCGGGGAACACCGAGATGAACGTCCTCGCTCCCGGTGTACCCGTGCAGGTCGGCGAGCTCGCCGTCACTCCCGTACTGGCCAACCACTTCATGAACAAGCCCTACTGCATCATGGAGCAGCAGGCGCTGAACTTCCTGTTCGAGGCGGAGGGGAAGACGGTCTTCTATGGCCTGGATTCGTCCTACATGTTGCCTGCCACGGCAGCGACTCTGGCGGGTACGCACCTCGATGTCGCGATCCTGGATGCCACCTTCGGGCCCCGCGAAATCGATCCGCTGACCTCCGGGCATCTCAACTGGAAGATGCTTGACGAGACCATCGCGGAATTGCGCGAGATTGGCTGCGTCGACGAGCGCACCGTGATCGTGGCCGACCATCTGAGCGCCAACAATGTGGAGCCATATGACCAAGTGGCGGGGTCGCTGATCGAGAAGGGCATTGTGCTGGCATACGACGGACTGACCCTCGATCTCTGAGCAGGCCGCAACGTCTGGAGGATGCAGAATGCGGATTTCCCAACTGGACGAACGTGTGGAGTCGGGGCCGGTCAGTCTAGTGGCCAGGCCAGGGCACTGGAGGGCCGTGCCGTATGAAGCGGAGGGGTTTGGCGGCGTGATGTTGGCCTGCGGACACGGCACCAGGCCGGAGCCCGTGCGGCTGCGCCTGGAGGCGAGTGGCCCCCACCGAATCTGGGTCGGGCTCTTTGCCTACAGCAGCGCCGATGTGCGGTTGCGGCTGACGGACGACCTCTGCTGCACACGGTTGTCGGCACCAGCCCGGAGCGTAATCGAGCCCACCGTCCTCCACGAGGTGCTGTGGCGGGATGCGGACCTTACGGGCCAGGATCTGTTTCTTGAGGGGGCCTGTGACCGAGGCCCCCTGCCCGGGGCCTTGGCCTACGTGCGCCTGGAGCCAGTTGCCGCCCCGCCGGCGCCGACCGAGCGCTGCGACCCATGGCGTGGCATGTGCGTCTCCAACGACGGGTGTGGTGTGTTCAGGTCGAATCCCCATCACCGGCCCGAGGACATCCTGGAAGACCTGGAGGACATTCCCGACGCCAGTTGCGCGCGCAGTCTGCTCTGGGGAAACGGCAATGCGGACAACTGCAACTACCCGACCAAGGTCGGCAATCCCATGTTCCTGCAGAAGTGGGAGGATCCGTACCTCGTCTCGGATGTCATCGGCATGGCGAACGGCAGGCTGTGGGAGAAGGAAGGCTGGGACAGCATGCAGTTGGTGCGCGACTACGCGCGCAAGCGGAAGTGGGAGTTCCATGTCTACATCCGCATGCAGGCGTTCGCCGCCTGCTATCCACATGAGGACCTAGTCTGGTCCGAGTTCTTCTACGCCCATCCTGAATGGTGGTGCCTGGACCGGGAAGGCAACCAGGTGAACCGGCTGAGCTACGCATACCCGGAGGTCCAGGAGCACATGCTCGATCTGATCTCGGAGATTCTCTCCTACGATCCAGACGGCGTCTGCTTGTGCCTGACCAGGGGGATTCCACTGGTACTCTACGAACCGGTGATGGTGGGTGGATTCCGCGAG
>JABGQJ010000509.1 GCA_018648945.1 Victivallales bacterium | reverse complement strand
CCGCTGGCAACGCCTTCTGCGCTTCGGGGTGACCGGCTTCCTGTTCCTCGGCGACGAGACCGGCCGGCCCGCCGATGCTCTGGCCAAGGTCTATGCCTCCGAAGTAGCCGTACCGCGCTACTACCTCGATCCGGAACCGGCCAAGGCCCTGCGCCAGCGCTTTGCCAACACCCATTCCCTGCCAGCCACCGTGCAGGCCGAGCCATCCCGGCTCCGTCCAATGGAGCTGAACAGCCCCTGGGTACTGATCCCTGGCAGCGACGAAACACTGGGGCGCGAAGTGGTGATGGTGACCGCGCCCCTGGACGCCAACTGCGTGGTGCCGGAACTGGCGGCCGGTGCGCAGGCCGCGCTCAACCTGCAGATGTTGCTGGAACTTCTCGAACGCTTCAGGAAGGCCCCCCCGCCTCGGTCCGTGCTGCTGGTGGCTGTCAACGCGCACACCGCCTCTTTCCAGGGCGAACGGGAGCTTGCCTGGAGCCTACTGGTGCCCCGCGACCGGCTGGAACGAACCCAGGATGTGATTGCCAGCGATGTGCGCGTGCAGGAGATGCTCCTCAGCTACTACTCCAAGTTCAGTCTCGACCCACCCACTGCGGCAGATGCCAAGCTGGTTGTCGCCCTGCGCAACCTGACCGACAGCTCGACCGGCAAGCACTTCACGGTCAAGGAGCCCATCGTCGATCTGGCCCGGCGCGAGGTGAACCTGCTCAAGACCGAGAAGATCCAGGTTGCGCGGCTCAAGCTGCCGAAGGAGGAAGCCAAACGCCGGGCAGAGGATCTGGACGACAGGAAGGAGACCTACGTGAACGTGCTCACCCTCTTCAACAAGGTGGGTGTACGCACGGAGCTGCTGAAGCGGACCCCGGCGGAGGCCGAGATTCTGCGGGGCTTCGTGGACGAGATCGTGACCACCCGCTCTCTCTGGGTCAAGCGCAACCGCGCCGAACTGGATCGGGTCGCCGCCAACGCCGAAATCCGGCAGAAACTCGGCGACCGGCGGGTGGTCTTCGCCCTCAACCTCGAACTGGTGTGGACCAACGGCCGCTTCGGGCTCTCGGCCAACAACGACTGGGCCCTGGCCCGCTGGCCCCACAAGTTCGGGATCAGCGTGGCCCGCATTGCCGAGGGCGTTGGCGACGAGGAGCTGACCACGACCTTCGTCGATGCGATGACCATGCAGGGCGGCCTGCCCGAGTTGCACTACTTCCCCGAGCCATCGGAAGCGGTCGCCGTACTCCAAGCCGCCGGCCCAACCCCCGCCTTCGCCGTCCGCAACACCTACTCCGGTTTCGGGCGAGCCTTCACGCCCCAGGACACCCTCGACCACATCGACTGGCAGAGCGCCGGGCGGTTGCGCCGGACGGTGCCCAAACTGCTCGCCGCCATGCTCGCCGATCCGCACTTGACCCTCCCTTCCGAATTGCTTGTCCCAACCGGCCGCACGGCACGCTGGGCCCACGCCTGGGCGGTGCAAGTCAAGAGCTTCAAGTTCGACGAGTTCTCGGCTTCGGTCATGCCGCAGCTACCGGTGCCCGGATCTCTGGTCATCGTCCACCCCGGCCGCAATGGCGGCAAACCCATCGTTTCCGGCGATGTGGTGGGACCGCACATCTCCCTCACCGACGAACGGGCGGCAGTCGTGTTCTACGGCTGCACCGCCAACCTGCTGCAGACCGGGGCCTTCCACTACGACCCGGACTTCCGCACCGTGGACCATGTGATCGATGCGGGCGACGCCGAACTGAAAATGACTTCGAACATCAACCGCAACACGCCCGCCCGCGTGCTTGCCCTCTTCGAATGCCAGGAGTTCCCCATCTACGCCCGCGAGAATCCGGCCTCCATCAGCGTGGCCCCGATCACCGAGCACCAGTACCTGGCACTGAGTGGCAGGCTCAATGCCCCCCCCAAGAAGTACGGCATGAGCGGTGCCAGCACCTCCGTCTCCAAGAAAAGCATGCCCCGCGCCACCGGCCCCGCTGCCTTCTACCTCCAAAAGGACGAGCGCCTGAAACTCCTGACCGCCGGACGGATTCTGGCCCTCAATGCCGACCCGGACCAGCCCGAAGGCGAAGGCTTCCTGGCTGACCAGGGAGTGGGCCGCGATTACTTCGCCCGCGCCGTGCGCGACATGTCCGTTCTCAACCACTACCGGATGGAGAGGCTGAGCGGCATCTCGGACGAGTTGGCCAAGGTCTTCCTGGAACGGGGGGACGCGGCTATTGAGAAGTTGGACGAAGCGCGCCAGGATCGCGACTATCTCGGCTACTTTGGGAGCCTCTACGAGGCCCTCGGAGCCCACTCCAAGGCCTACGGCCGCATGGCCGAGGTCACCAACGACATGTTGAAGGCCGTGGTTTTCTACCTGGCCCTCATGCTGCCCTTCTGCTTTTTCGTGGAGAAGCTGCTCTTCAAGTTCAGATGCATCGAGCAGGAGATGGCGGCCTTCGGCGGGCTCTTCATCCTCACCTTCCTCGTTTTCCGGAACATCCACCCCGCGTTCCGCGTCGCCCAGGCCCCGGAGGCCATCTTCATCGCCTTTGTGATGGGTGGACTCGGCGCCTTCGTGATCAAGATCCTGCACGGGCGGTTCGAGGGGGAGATGCAGCTTCTCTTCAAGACCTACCCCGGCATGGAGCGGACCACTGCCGCCTATTCCATGGTTGGGCAGGAGGCCATGCTCATCGGCGTGAACAACATGAAACGCCGCCGCATCCGCACGGCGCTGACCACGGCCACCATCGTCCTCGTCACCTTCACCATGCTGGCCTTCACCAGCATCTCCCGGCGGCTGAGCCCCACCATCGTCACCAAGGCGAAACAGGCCCCCTACACCGGACTCATGTACCACTGGCCCGGCAACGGCCGCATGGACGAGGCAACCATGCGCGCCTTGCGCGAAGTCTTCGCCGAACAAGGCGACGTGATCGTTCGTCGCTGGATGCTGCCGCCCAAGAGCCGGGATCAGTCCATCCCCTACAAACTCATCGCCGGCGAGGAGACCGCCAACGTGGAGGGGGTATTGGGACTCCAACCTGCCGAGCAGGGATTCATCGACCGCATCCCCCTGGCCAGCGGCCGGTTCTTCCAGTCCAATGGCGCCGAGGAAGCCATCCTGCCCGCCGCCCTGGCCAAGGCCCTTGGGATCACGGACCAGGACGTGGGTACGCGCGACGTGCTCTTCAACGGTACGGCCCTGCGAGTCGTCGGCATTCTGCGCGATGAGGAATTCCGCATGCTCAAGGATCTCAACCAGCGGCCGATCCTGCCGATCAAATCCCTCCTCGCGGCCCCCGGCGGGGGCGGCCCGGAAGACCTCGCGGCCATCGCCCAGGAGGAGGAGGAGGGCGAGTCCGGCGTGTTCTACACCGACCTGGCGGCCTTGCTGCTGACCCCCGAGGAGACCGCCCGACGGCTCGGCGCGCAACCCTACAGTGTGTCTGTCCGGCTGCACGACCAGGCGACGCTCTGGTCAGCCGTGGACCAGCTCCTCACCATCACGAAGGCCAGCAAGTTCCACATCGCCAGTGCGGTCCCGTTCAAGGTCGGCGAGGGGGCACGCCGCGAGACCAAAGCGGGCGTCTACTACGTGGGGGAAGGCTATCGCACCAGCATCGGCGGGCTCGCCTTCCTGATCATCCCCCTGCTCATTTCCAGCACGATCATCCTGAATACCATGCTGGGCAGCGTGTTCGAGCGCAAAGGCGAAATCGCCATCTACAACGCGGTGGGGCTCAATCCCACCCACATCGGCCTGTTCTTCCTGGCCGAGTCCTTCGTCTACAGCGTCATCGGCTCGGTGGGGGGCTACCTGATTGGCCAGATGACCAGCATCTTCCTCACCCGCACCGGGATCATCACCGACATCAACCTCAACTTCTCATCCCTGAGCGTGGTGTATGTGATCCTCTTCACCGTCGCCATCGTCATGCTCTCGACGCTCTATCCCTCGATGGTGGCAACCAAATCCGCCGTGCCCTCGGGCAAGCGCAAGTGGTCACTGCCAGACAACGACGGCAACGAGATGCACGTGGTCTTCCCCTTCATCTACCAGCCGGACCTGGTGCTGGGCATCATGGGCTACCTCGGCGACTACTTCTCGCGGTTCACCGAGGCCTCCTTCGGCGATCTCATCGCCGACCTCCACGCCATCCAGGCAGGCGAGGACGATGCAGGCCGCCCGACCTACGGCATCCACTACGACATCGCCCTCGCCCCCTTCGATCTGGGCGTGACCCAGCGGGTCGAGTTCGTCTCCCTGCACGACGAGCGCGTCCAGGCGCATCGGGTGATCATGGACATCCGCCGCGTATCGGGGCAGGACTCCAACTGGACCGCCACCAACAAGCCCTTCCTGGAGGGCCTCCGTACCTACCTGCTTCACTGGCGCAATCTCACTGCCGCCGAGCATGAGGAATTCGTCCGCAAGGGACGCGAACTGACCGCGGACGCCACCTCGCAGCAAGGCCAGACCGACTGATGGCACGCACTACCCAAGACAAAGAGCTGGAAGAATATCGGCGACTAATGGAGCCGCCGGAGGAGTTCGCCGACGGCTTCACCTGGAAGACCGTCGTGGGGGCCGTGTTCCTGGCCCTGCTGATCATGCCCGGAAGCATGTACCTGGCCCTGGTCGTCGGGCCGGAAGCGAACATGCAGAGCGCCGCCCGCTGGGTCACCATCATTCTCTTTGCCGAGATCTCCCGCCGCTCCTTCCGCGAGTTGAAGATGCAGGAGATCTATGTGTTCTACTTCATGGCGGGGATCGCCATGATGGCCCCGTTCCAGGGCTTGCTCTGGCGACAATACCTCGCCCAGTCGGAGTATGCCCATGCCATGGGCGTGGCCCAGGACATCCCCACCTGGTGGGCGCCCTCCGCAGAGACCATCCGCCAGCAGGGACACACCTTCTTCACCATGTCCTGGGCCATGCCCATCCTGCTGGTCACCGTGGGGCTGATTGTCAGCCGCCTGGACCAGTATGGGCTGGGCTATGTGCTCTACCGCATCACCAGCGATGTGGAGGAACTGCCCTTCCCCATGGCCCCGGTTGCCGCCAGCGGCATCACGGCGCTGGTGCAGACCAAGGACGCCAAGGACGCCTGGCGCTGGCGCTGCTTCTCCATCGGCGGCGTGCTTGGCCTGATTTTCGGAGCCATTTACATCGGCATCCCGGCCATCACCGGCACCATCCTCGACAAGCCGCTCACCCTCCTGCCCATCCCCTGGGTCGATTTCACCCCCGCTGTCGCCAAGTTCCTCCCCGCCACGCCGGTCAACTTCAGCTTCAACCTGATCTGGTTCTTCCAGGGCATGGTGCTTCCCTTCTGGGCCGTGGTCGGCGGCTTCCTGGGCGTCGTCTTCACCATGTTCTTCAACCCCATCCTCTTCCACTGGGGCGTCCTTTCCCACTGGGATCCGCAGATGGATGTGATCAACACGATCTACAGCAACAACGTGGACTTCTACCTTTCGTTCTCGCTGGGCCTCACCCTGGCCATCACGGTGATCAGTCTCGGCAAGATCTTCCGTCCCCTCTGGCGTGCCATCCGGGGCCGCCGGGGCGAAGCCCATGACCTGGGGGGAAAATCCGGCCCCAAGAAGCCGAGTGCCTGGAAGAGGCTGGTGACCAACAACGTCAAGCGCGGCGACTTCTCGATCTTCCTCGCTCTCGGCATCTATCTGTTCAGCAACGCCTTCTGGATCAGCCTGTCAACCTGGCTGATCGAGGATTTCCCCTGGGAGTTCTTCGTTTTCTACGCGCTGGTTCTCACGCCGCTGATCTCCTACGCTACCGCCAAGCTGGAGGGGCTATGTGGCCAG
>JABGQJ010000508.1 GCA_018648945.1 Victivallales bacterium | reverse complement strand
ATGATGGAGGACCACCGCATCTCCAGAGCCCCCAGCCGATCCCGCGCCTGGAGATGCGCTCGTCCCTGAGCGCGGAGCCCGGAACGGGCGACGGGAGCCCCCGCAGATCCCAGCCACTGGCATCCCTCCCCTCCATCTCCGTCAGCGCGTAGGCAATTGCCGGAAGACCCTCAGATCAGCCCGACGGCCTTCCGGGAAACCCAGTGGATGCCCATGAGCAGGAGCGGAATCAGGCCCCACCACCACGAACACCAGAGCCGCGTGCGCCGCGCGCTCTCCTCGCGTTCGGGCAAGGACTGTAGCGAACCGAGGACCTCCTTGGCTCGTCGCATGTCGCCGAAGGAGCCATCCGTCAGACGGCTGATCTCACGCAGCACGTCATGCCGCGCAGGGCGCCCCACGGGCTCGCGAGTCTTGCCCAGCACCACAACCCGCGTCTCGAAGGAGACCTCCCCCGCCGGATCGCCCACGTGCAGGATATGCTCGCCGGCCGCCGTCGCCACGAAGGACCCCTCGTAGGTACCCCAGCCGCCTTCCTCGGCGCGTAGGTCCAGATCCCGCGACTGGCCATCGGGAGCCTGGACGGTGCACCGCAAGGAGGCGTTCTCAAGGGGGAAGCCAGCCGCATCGAAGGCGGTGACGCGCAGATCAACGGTATCGCCCTGCACCGGACGCTCGGGAGTATGGAAGAGGCGCACACTGCGCCCCGCCGCCACATGCCGCCGATGGGCCATCCAGCGCACCACCTGCCCCCAGAAACGGTAGTGGTACTTGTCCTCGACGCCACGCCGCCAGCGCCACGCCGAATCAGTGCCCATAAACAGAACTCGACCGTTCCCGCTCGGCCGGCTGACCAGCAATGGCGTCCGTCCCCACTCGCCCCGCGCCACGGAATGGACGGCGAGTACCTCGCTGCCCGGCTTCGCCCGCTGCACGGCCGCGTACCAGTGGAATCCCGGCAACTGCCGCCAGAGCGCCCGGTTGGCGGCTGGGCTGTCAGCAAGGCTGGTGAGCAGATGGTCACTCCCAGCCCGCGTTAACGAAAGCGTCGCGGGGAGACTGCTGCCGAACCCATTCGGGGTCTTGCCATCCAAGGTCACGGGATAGAGATCCGCCAACGGCGAATCGGCGATCGTGGCATGCAGCCCTGCCGCTCCAGGCATGAAGACCAAACCGCTGGCCTGCTTCTCCACCAGGCCTCGGATCAGCTCCGCCTGCTCTTTGCTCAGCATGGCGTCCTCCGTCCCGACCGACACATCACCAAGGAAGATCACATCATAGCCGGACAGCTTGGCCTTGGTGGCCGGGAAGTCCGGAATGTAGCCGGGGCCACCCCCACGAGTCATGCCGGACTGGTGGAAAAGGAGCGTATGGACCTCCACGCCGGGATCGCGGAAGAGGGCATTGCGGATGAAGCGGTACTCCCACCGCGGGCGACTCTCGATGACCAGCACCTTGATCACTTCCCGACGCACGCTGATCTCACTGGAAATCGCGTTGTTCGCCAGATTCTCGTCATCCCGTTCATTTGGGATGGACACCCTCATTCCGACTCCACCCAAGCTGCTAGGGCGCCAGAGGAAGGAGTCGTGCAGAACCGCGCCCGGGTCCAGTGAGACCCGCTTGCTGTCGGTCTGCCCGTCGCTGGCCGTGAGCGTGACCGTCGTTCCGAGAGCCCGCCGCAGATGGTTGCGGAGGGTGAAGGGGATCACCACTCGCTCATTGAGCACGCAGAAGGTGGGCACCCGCACGTCCTCCAAGCGCAGATCGGGCTGCTCCCGATCACGACCCACGCCGATTCCGAAGACACTCACCCCCCGCGCCTGATAGCGCAGCGCCGCCGCCGAAGGCGCCAGCCCCATATTCCAGTCACCATCCGAGAGCAACACCACGGCCCGCAGCCCAGGACGACTGGCCAGGGCCACGCGCAGGGCCTCTTCGATGTCAGTTCCGTCGGTGGTCCCGCCGGAACCGGCAAAGTGATCCACCGCCACGTTGTAGCGTTCCCTCAGGGCCTCGACCATGGGCGAACTGGCCAGTTCCTCGGCAGCGAATTCGCGGGTAGCGACCCCCTGGCCACCAACTTCGTCGTTGGTCTTCATGCTCGGCGACGAGTCCACCAGGATCAGCGCGCCGGGCTTGCGCTCCTTGGGGTCCACATGCACCAGTTCGGGCTCGAAGAGCGTGAAGGCAAGGAACAGCGCAGTCAGCAAGCGCGGCAACTCGATCAGAAACGCCTGCAGACGCCGCTCGGCGCGCAGCGTGTTCAGCACGGCAAAGGTGGCGAAGACCAGTCCCGTAGCAAGGATCGCCACCCAGTCCCAGCCCGATATGGCAAATACGAGAGAGCTCATAGCGCGCCCTCCAGATCCCCGCGGGGAGGACGCACAGTCAGCAACGCTTCACCCAGCATAAACAGCAACCCCAACAAGGCCATCGCCCACCACAACTCGCTCTGCAGCCCGGCCTGTCGCGTCCCGCGCCGGTCATGCAGCAGCTGGAGTGGGATATCCCCAAACAGCTCCCGCACCTCCGGCTCGGCCAGACGTCCGGGCAAGTCCTCTTCCGCCGGGCGGCGCAATACCACCATGCCCGCGTCGCTTCGGAACACCCCCGCCGTCGTGACATTGGCACCGGAGACGCCACTAGCCAGCGGAACAAGATCCGCCAACTCCACCTCCTCGCCGCAGTCATGCACCTGGATGTGGCCGAAACGGCGACCGCCATCGTTCAGCAGGCGCTGAACCAGGGGCAAGAGGACCGTGCCACGCCCAAGCGTAGACCACTCCCGATGGGGCAGAGTCGTGCAGAACCAAGCCCGACCGCCACCGACAGCCGAAGCCGCCAGGAACGGCGTTTCATCGACCAGGAAAGCAAACTGCTCCTCCGTCGTGCCAAGCAAGGTGCAGGTACGAAGAAGCTTGAGTCGATCCACCGAGAGCTGAATGCCTGATGGTGTACCGGCCAACGGACCGTTCTCCTGGTCCCAGTTGGCGACCGCCCATGGCTTGTCCTGCGGAGCCACGCCGGGCTTGGCCCAGCCCAGCCCGGCGAACAGGTCGCCAGCGGCTCTGTCTCCGGGGAAGAACAGAGCTTGCCCCCCTTGCTCAAGAAAGGCCTCGACCACTTCCCGGTCCGCGCCCTCGGGCGGTCGTCCCTGCCAGATCAGCAGGCTGACGCCAGCAAGATCCCCCAACTGGCCGCGCGCCCGCGATTCGAGCAGGCGTTCCGGATCGCCCGGAACCGGACAGGCCGCAAAACCAAGAGTGCGACCTACGGCCGCATTCTCGGCCACGACCACCGCAAGGCGCTGACCCGGCGGCTCCCAGGCAAAGAACGCGCGGTTGTCCCGGGCGTTGCCATCGGCAGGAATCTCCACCATCCCCCAGCCGGCGTCGCGATTGGCCAGCGGGAACGAACGGCGCACAAACAGACGCCCCTTGGTGAGCTGGACCTCAAGATTCTGCGCCCGGCCGTTCAGCTGAAGCGAAACTACCATCTTCTGGTTGAGGGCTTGCGGCGCGATGATCTCAAAGGACAGGTCGAGCACCTGGCCAGAACCCTCGAATCGCAGTTCAGAAGCCACCACCCGGACGGCTGCGTTCGCTTGGGTGTCGTCGGCCAGAGAGAGCAGGCGGAAGACCACATCCTGCCGCAGCCTGGTCTGCCGCTCGGCGAAGCCCTGCCAGGTATTGGCGGCCGGTCGCCAGTTGGCCGCCTGCAGGTCGGAGACGACCCACACTTCGGCTCGGCCAGCGCCGGCCTCACCGATAACGACCATGGCTCGCTCCACCAAGGCCGGCAGATCCGCGCGGGTGTCCGTGCCATGCCAGAACCGCTCGTCGCCCAATTGGTGCGCAGACGGCAGCTCGACGGGTTTCCCGGTGGCGCTGTCCAGCACCACGATACGCCGCACTTCGTCCAGCAGAGAGCGACTCTCCGCCAGTTTTACCAACGCCCGTTTGCGCAGGGTCTCTTCGCCATTTCCCGTGCGAGCTTCCATGCTGGCCGAACGGTCGAGGACAATCACCACCAACTCCGGCGGTCCCGCGAACAACCGCCCCACGAACCCGCCAAGCAGGGGACGCGACAGGAGAAACGCCAACGCCGCCAGGGCCAGCACCCGGCAGGCAAGTAGCAGAAAGCGGCGCAGTTTGGCGAACTTGGTGGAGCTGCGCCGAGCCCGCGCGAGGAACAGCATCGCCCCCCAAAGCACGGGCCGGTGCCGCATCCGGTTGATGAAGTGGATCAGTACTGGCGTCGATGCCGCCAGCAGTCCCCAGAGCATGATTGGTTGCAGAAAAGTCAAGCGTCTGTCACTTCCGCCTCATTCGGCTCAACAGGAAGGCCGAGAGAACATCCTCCACCGAGTCGCTCGTGCGCGCCTGGTGGTAATCCACCTTGTAGCGCAGGCAGCCCGTGCGCAATTCCCCCAACCATGCCTTCAGCTCGCGCATGTAGTCCCGGCGCATCACGCTCGGGTCGGTGAGCATGCTGAACGAGCTCTCCAGATCCCGGAAACGCACCGGTCGGGTGAAGTCGAAGTCCATCTCACGCGGGTCGAGCACATGGAACACCGCGAGGTCGTGCTTGCGGAAGATGAGATGTTTGAAGCAATCCAGCAAGGGTCCCGGCTCCGAGAAGAAGTCCGAGATCACCACCACCAATGCCCGACGCCGGATCCGCTCGGCCAGATCGTGCAGAACCGTGACCAGATCGGTCTCGCCTTCGGGCTCCACCTTCTCCAGCACATCGTAGACCGCCCCCAAATGGCGCGGCCCGGTCCGGGCGGGCACATCCTCGACAACCTGACCGTTGAAGCAGCACATGCCGACCGCATCCCCTTGACGCACCGCCAGGTGAGCCATGGTCGCGGCCAGACGCCGCGCGTAGTCGAACTTGCCTGTCACATCGCCGTAGGCCATCGAGCCACTGCAATCAAGGAGCATGTGGCAGCGCAGATTCGTGTCCGCCTCGAATTCCTTGATGTAGAAGCGATCCGACCGGGCGTACGCCCGCCAGTCCAGCTTGCTGATGTCGTCCCCCGGCACGTACTCCCGGTACTGGGCGAATTCGACACTGGAGCCCCGGTGCGGGCTCTTGTGCTGGCCGCCGAAGCTGCCCTCCATGGGTAGGCGGGCATTCAGCTCCAGCCGCGCGACCCGGGCCAGCACCTTGGGGTCAAGGAAGTCTCGTTGCCGGTCGGTCTTCACGAGTCGCCGTTGACCTCACTCATCAGCCGCTCGACGATGTCGAGAGTGGTCACGCCTTCGCTCTCGGCATGGAAAGTGAGCTGCATGCGGTGGGTCAGCACCTCGTTGGTCACCGCCTTCACGTCCTCCAGCCCAACCATGTAGTTGCCGGCCAACGCCGCCCGGGCCTTGCCGCCCAAGATGAGGTACTGCACGGCGCGCGGCCCGGCGCCCCAGGTGATCCAGCTGTTCACCCAGTCCGGGGCCTCGGGGCCCGGCCGGGAGAGGCGCACCAAGCGCACCACGTAATCGTACACATGGTCCGGAACGGGCACCCGCCGCACCAATCTCTGGTACTCCATGATCTTCTCGCCGGGCAGGATCACATCCAGCGACGGCAGATCGTCGCCGGTGGTAAACCGGGCGATCGCCATCTCCTCCTCGAACTTCGGGTAGTTGACCCGGATGAAGAACATGAAACGGTCGAGCTGGGCTTCGGGCAAGGGATAGGTACCCTCCTGCTCGATGGGGTTCTGGGTGGCAAGTACGAAGAAGGGCCGGTCCAACTCGTAGGTCCGCCCGACCACGGTCACCATCCGCTCCTGCATCGCCTCCAGCAACGCCGCCTGGGTCTTC
>JABGQJ010000507.1 GCA_018648945.1 Victivallales bacterium | reverse complement strand
GATCCAGGCTAGCGCAGACACACTTGGGGAGACCAGCCTATGCCTGCTGAAGCCATTGATCCGGTTGCCATTCTTGGTGAGACGTTCGGCGTCGCCACCTTCCCGGGGGGCACTCGCCGGCTTTCGGTCGAGACTCGGGCGCTTGCCGCGCGGGGGTTGGGGGGGGAGTATGGCCGGGAGATGGCTGCCGCCGACTTCTCGCTGTCTCCCGAAGACGACGCACTACCCCCGGAGCTCCGCGCCGCCCGGGCGGTCCGTCTGATCGCGGCGAAGGCGCCGCTCTGTCTGCGGATCGACGAGCTGCTGGCCGGCGCCGCGCCGTTGTTGGAGGCCACGTTCCACCAGAAACCCGTCGCCAAGGTGGCGAGCACCAGCCACACGACCATCGGCTTCGAGCGGGCTCTGCGCGAGGGGCTGGCTTCCTACCGTGGGCGCATCCAGGAACGTCGCCAGCGCGGTGACCTGGACGATGAGCAACGGGTGTTTCTGCAAGCCATGGCGGAGTGCCTGGACGCCATGGCCCTTTGGCATGCCCGCCTGCTCGCGGGGCTGGATGAACTGGGATTGACCGAGGTCTGCGACCGGCTGGCCCGGGTTCCCGAAGCGCCCCCGGAGACCTTCGGCGAAGCGGTCCAAGCCCTCTGGTTCCTCTGGGAGTTCCAGCGGCTCTGCGGCAATTGGTCCGGCCTGGGACGGGTGGACAAAATGCTGGGGCCCTACCTCTCCCGGGACCTCGCCGCAGGCACGATCACACTGGCCGCAGCCCGCGAATTATTGGCCCACTTCTGGATCAAGGGTGCCGAATGGATCGGGGCCAAGAACAACCACATTGGCAGCAGCGGCGACGCCCAGTTCTACCAGAATGTGGTCATTGGCGGGATGGACGAAACCGGCGAGCCGGTGCTGAACGAGGTCACCTATCTGGTTCTGGATATCGTCGAGGAACTGCATATCAGCGACTTCCCGGTGGCCGTACGGGTGAGCAAGCAGACGCCTGACCGGCTCTGGCAGCGCATCGCCGAGGCGCAGCGACTGGGCGGGGGTATCGTCTCCATCTACAACGACGATGTCGTGATCCCGGCCCTGATCGACTTCGGCTACCCACTCGCGGAGGCCCGCAACTTCACCAACGATGGCTGCTGGGAGGTCCTGATTCCCGGCTGCACCGCCTTCAGCTACCGGCCGTTCGATCTGCTTCCCCCCGTCCAGCACGCCCTTGGCTTGGCTGGTGAAGACGAACCCCCAGACGACCCGACCTTCGAGGCGGTCTACGCCCGTTTTCACGCCGAGATGGCGCGTCTTCTGGAGGGTGCCTGGCAGGAGTGCGCAGGGTCGTTCAGCGGTGGGCAACCGTCCCCTCTGCTCTCGCTTTTCGTGGACGACTGCATCGAGCGCGCCCGGCCCTACCAGCAACGCGGAGCTCGCTACTCGGTGCGCTCCCCCCATGCTGGCGGCATGCCCGATGCGGCCAATTCCCTGCATGCCATCAAGACTCTTGTCTACGAGCAGAAGCGGCTTTCGCTGGCCGAACTGGTCGAGATTCTGCGCGGAGATTGGGAGGGACACGAGGATCTGCGCCGCGAGGTCGTCCACGATCTGGTGCTCTATGGCAACGACGACGACCGGGCCGATGCCATGCTTCGGCGCGTCTACGACGACTACACCGCGCTCTGTGCTCGCCAGCCCGAGCGAAACGGTGTGCGCATGCCGGCCGGGATCAGCACCTTTGGGCGCGAGCTGCAGTTCCGCCCCGGTCGCACCGCGACGCCATTCGGGGCGAGGGGAGGGGACATCCTGGCCCCGAATCTCTCGCCCACCCCCGGTACCGACCGCAAGGGGCCCACGGCAATCGTCAACTCCATCACGAAGCTGGACTTCGGTCGTCTGCCCTGCGGCACGCCGCTGGATCTCAAGCTCCATCCCAGCGCTGTGGCCGACCAAGGCGGCTTGGCCGCCCTGGTCGGGCTGTTGCGTTCCTTCGTCGCGCGGGGCGGCTTCTATCTCCAACTGGACGTGGCCGATGCCCAGACCCTCCGGGACGCCCAGGCACACCCCGAGCTTTACCACAACCTGTCCGTGCGCGTCAGTGGCTGGTCGGCCCGCTTCGTGACCCTCGCCCCTGAATGGCAGGAGATGATCATCCAACGCACGGCCCAACACTTCACCCACCCATGAGCACTCCTCTCGTGCAACTGGTCTTCTACGTGCCCGTCGAGCATGCGGAGACTGTCAAGGAGGCCGTGTTCGCCGCTGGCGGCGGGCGCATCGGCAACTACGACCGCTGTTGCTGGCAGACCATCGGCACCGGCCAGTTCCGTCCGTTGCCCGGCAGCGAGCCCTTCATGGGCAAGACCGGGAACGTGGAAGAGGGGGCGGAGCTGCGCGTGGAGCTGGTCGTTCCCGAGCCCGCATTGCGGGACGTTGTGGCCGCCTTGCTTGGCGCTCAC
This sequence comes from Victivallales bacterium, assembly GCA_018648945.1. The sequence continues at coordinate 3,383 of JABGQJ010000507.1, read as the reverse complement.
CCCTACGAGACGCCAGCCTACTCCTGCTGGCCGATCAACCGGCTGCCCCTTACCTGAGCGCGTCGCCTGCCGCCACTTCCAGCGATATCATGGCATAGGCTGTGACCAGCTCGGGCATGCTCTCCATCCAGCGCCCGCTGGCCTCGTTCACCCAGTAGCCCTCGGGCTTCTGCATGGCCAGGAGCTTCTCGACGAACTCGACGCGCCAGGCGTGCTTCGCGCCCTTGGCATCGACTACCACGTCTTCCCCGTATACGGCCAAGGCCTTGGCGACGGTATGCAGGTAGTAGAAGTGTCCCTGAGCGCCGATCCCGGGGTTCTCGTCGAAGGTGAAGTTCTGCCGGACCCACTCGTGCGCAGCCTTGACCCGCACGTCGTCCTTACCCAGTTTGGCGTAGAGCATGCTCTTCAATCCCGCGTAGGTCATACTGCCATAGCTGCGCAGGCCCTTGCGCCCGCCCATGTCCTCCTCACCCGCCTTGCTCTCGGGGGGAAGACCGTTCTCCTTGCAGCCAGGAAGGTAGATGAAGCCGCCCTTGTTGGCCGGATCGCTCATCACCCACCCCGCCTTGTTGGTTTCGGCTAGGTTCTGGCAACTGGTCAAGAAGGAGACGGCCCGGTCCCAGGCAAGATCCGCCTTCTTGGCCCGTTCGGGGTTCTTGGCCAGGGGCTCGCGGTCCAGATGGTCGGTCATGTGCAGCGCCTCAAGCGCCCATTGGGTGTTGCTCAGGTCCGGCCGCAGGGATTTGCCGTAGCCGACGCCGCCGTAGGACGGATCGTCCTTGGGCAGATTGCTGAACTGGGATTTGGGTCCCATGAGAAAATCGCGGGCCTTGCGGATCACCGTCCGGTCCTTGGTCCGGTCGGCGGCCGCCAACGCAATCAAACTGACCGACGTGCAGTAGTTCGGATACTGCTGGTTGCCTTCGGTCCAGATCGAGCCATCTGGCTTGGCAAAGCGGACCACGAAGTCGAGCGCGCGGGCTACCGCCTTCTTCACCTCGGCATCGGCGTAGTCCGGGGAGTCGATCAGCGCCATGCAGACCAGTGAGGTGATCGCCGGGTGCTGGTACCAGGAGCCATCGTCGAGTTGCTTGCCGAGCAGGAAGGCACCGCCCTTGTGCAGAGCGATGCGCAACCCCGCCGTCTGTTGCTTGCCAAACTGGCTTTGCTGCGCCGATGCCATGCCGGCGCCCAACAGCGCCACCGCAACGAGGAGAATCGAGAATCGTCGTGTCATGCTACACCTTGTCGTGTCTGAGGCGGACCCCAAATGCTCAGCAGTACTCTAGCCGTGTCCCCAGAGCCGGTCAACACGACCCGGCCTCTACCCGAAGCCTTGATCCCGGGTGGCGCTCTGCTACGTTGTCGTGTTCAGTCCCCGCGTCGTCAACCAGGAGCAGCCCCGTATGCCTCTCGATCCCGCCAAGACGCCCGAGCAACTGCTGGATCTCTATTACCACGACATGCGCAGTCACCTGCTCGAGGTCGCCGCGGCCTTCGACCGCATCGAGCGGGCGGGCAGCTGTCCCGACCCTCGGCTCGCGCATTTGCGCCAGATCGCTGCCATCGCGGTGGACGACCAGCCGGACCGGGCGCCGCGATTGCTGAGCGAGTTGTCGGTCTGATGGATCTTCTGGACCCAGCGAAGACGGACGAGACCTGCATGCGACTGGCCATGCGCCAGGCCATGGCGGCCGGCGAGCGCGGGGAAGTCCCCGTGGGCGCGGTGGTCTGGTACCAGGGCGCAGTCATCGCCCGCGCGGGCAACCAGGTCGAGATGCTGAAGGACGCGACCGCCCACGCCGAGATGATCGTTCTCACTCAGGCGGCGGCTCACATTGGTGACTGGCGGCTCACCGAGGCCACGCTCTACGTCACCAAGGAGCCCTGCGCCATGTGTGCCGGGGGCATGGTGAATGCCCGTCTCGGCCGTCTGGTCTACGGGTGTGTGGACCCACGCATGGGGGCGGCCGGCGGCGCTCTCGACATCACCTCGTTCCCTGGCATGCTGCACCGGGTGGACGTGGAGGCCGGGTTGCTCGAGGAAGAATGCCGTGCCCTGTTGCAGGCATTCTTCCAACGTCGTCGTCAGGAGCAGAAGGAGGGCAAAGCCCGTGGCGAAACTAGCGAATGAACTGACCTGGTCGGCATCCCGCGACAATCTCTTCAAACGGTGCCGCCGGGCCTACTACTACCAGTACTACGGTTCCTGGGGCGGCTGGGAGTCGGACTGCAGCGAGCGGACTCGCAAGCTGTATATCCTGAAGAACCTGACCACGTTGCCCATGTGGGCCGGCTCGATCACCCACGAGGTGGTTGCCCAGGCGCTCAAGAACTATGCGCAGACTGGAAACGAGATCCGCGCCGGCGCGCTCCAGGCGCGGGCCCGCATGATGCTCCGCAGTGGCTGGGTGGATGCCGTCCAGCGGAAATGGGAACAGCGCCCGAAGAAGACCAACCTCTTCGAACTCTACTACGGCAATGGCAAGAGCCTGCCCCCGGAGGATACCGAGCGCGTGAAGGAGACCGTCTACGGCTGCCTGCAGGCCTTCGCCAGCTCCGCCGTGCTGGGGGAGATCGTGGCCACGCCCTATGCCAACTGGAAGCCAGTGGACACCCTCGCCTCGTTCCAGCTTGAAGGGCTGAAGGTCTGGGTGGCCGTGGACTTTGCCTACACCGATCCCGAGGGGAAGCTGCGGATCGTCGATTGGAAGACCGGCAAGGAGAGTACAGACAGCCTGGGCGTGCAGCTCGCCTGCTATGCGCTCTATGCCAATGAAGAGTGGTTCGCCCCCCTGGAAGGCGTCCGGTTGTTCGGCGTGTTCCTGAAGGAGAATGCCCGGGTCAGTGAGTACCCCGTGCACGCCGACACGCTGGTCGGCGCGCGGGACTATATCCTGGGGAGTTCGGCGGAGATGCGCTCCCTGCTGACCAAGGTGGAGACGAACTCGGCCCGCGAGGACGACTTCCCGTGCTGCGAAAGCGAGCGCACCTGCCGACGCTGCAACTTCCGGGAGGTCTGCCCGTTCCCCCAGGGCAAGTCGCTCGACTAGCCCGAGTTTAACACTTCGGTCCTCGGCCGAAGAAAGTCTGAGCACAAACCGATTTTCGGTTTGTGCTCAGAAGGCCCCGCAAACCGCGATGTAGTTACTATAAATGCTTTTTGCATGAATGACATGTGGCAAAGCTGCACGATAGTAGGGGCATGTACTTCCATCGCAAGCAGAGCAAGTCCGGTCGCTGCCTCCAGCTGCTCGAGTCGTACCGTCCCTCCGGCGGGGGCAGCCCTCGGCATCGGGTGGTTGCCTCTCTCGGGGACGCCGAGATCCCCGAGGAGTGGTTCGATGGGCTCTCGACGCTGGTCGCCAGCCGTCTGGAGG
>JABGQJ010000506.1 GCA_018648945.1 Victivallales bacterium | reverse complement strand
CTTCCATTTGCTCGAATGGCAGCCAGCAGCCACGTGTCCGGCGAGCTCAACCCGGCCAAGCAGACCGTGACGCTCGACTTCGAGAGCCACGACGGCACCCCAGTGACGCTACGCGCCCACGCTGGCTTTGCGGTGGAAGAGACCGTAGCCGAGAACGGACGCGCCCTGGAATGGGAAGACGATCCGGAGACTGGTATCTGGAATGCCAAGATCGAGGCAAAAAGGCGCATTCCGGGTCGTCCTTCGCCTGGGACGGGTCCGAAGGGGTACCCCCATGTGTCTACCGCCCCACCAGTGCCGGCGGGCAGTAGGTAGAGGGTAAACGTCCCTCCTGGGGGACCTGGCAGGGCCAGTCGCACCAGAGCATAGAGGATAGCTGGGTGTATAGCTTCGGGTGAAACAGGACCGAGTGGCGTTTTTGAAATTGGAGACTTCCTTAGGAACGAGAATGATGACGAAGTCCAAGGAAAGGAAGTCCCATGGCGACGAAACAACGTTTCACTGCGGACGAGAAGCTACGCATCGTGGAGGAGGCGCGCCAGCCTGGCGCGAACGTGTCGGAGACGTGCCACCGCCACGGGATTGCGGCGAGTGCCTTCTACCGTTGGGAGGCGCAGATGCGGGAGGGCGCTCGCCGGGCGCTGGCCGAGGGCAACGGGGGGCGGAAGGCCGCAAAGGAGAAGGCCGAAGCCGAACGCCTGCGGGAGCAGCTGGCGAAGAAGAACAACGTGATAGCGGAGCTGACCGAGGCGCTACTCCAGGAAAGAAGGGGGCTCTCGGACTACCTTCGCGCGGCCGGATCGAAGAGGCGATGAAGGTGGAGGCGGTCAGGTTCGTGCCCTGGGTCTCCGAGCGGTCGGGGCACTCCCGGCGGAGTGTCTGTGAACACCTGGGACTGGGCTGGAGCCGGTATCAGAGATGGCGGGGAAGCATGGAGGAAGTCGGGGCGGCGCGGGGGGAGCCGAAGCCGCGCCCGCCGCACCCGGACAGCCCGTTGGCATGGGAGGTGAGCGCGACGATCGACTTCGCGCTGGCGAACCCGAAGGAGGGCTACCGCCGCCTGGCCTGGATGATGGTGGATGCGGACGTGGCGTACCTGAGCGAATCGGCCGTCTACCGCATCCTCTCCGACCGGGACCTGCTCTGCCGCTGGGCGCGGCCGGGGCGCAAGGGAGGACAGGCCCCGCCGCCGGCCACCGCTCCGAACCAGCGCTGGCACACCGACATCATGCATCTTAAGCTGGGGGACGGCTGGTACTTCCTGGTCAGCTTCCTAGACGCCTACAGCCGCTACATCGTCCACTGGGAACTGCTGCCCTCGATGACCGCCAAGCGCGTCGCCCTCGTCCAGCTGGCGGCTCTGGAGAAGCACCCCGGCACCAAGCCGCAGGTCGTCAGCGACCGGGGTTGCCAGTACACGTCGCGCGAGTACAAGCAACTGATTCGCCGCTTTGAGCTGCAACACATCCTCTGCCGCGTCGCCCATCCCCAGTCCAACGGCCTGATCGAGCGCTGGCACCGCACCACCCGCGACGCCCTGGAGGACCGCGGCGCGCCCGACACCCATCCCAAGGCGCTGAGGGCCATCGAGGCCTGGGTCGAGCACTACAACGAGCAGCGTCTCCACGCTGGACTCGGCTACATCCAACCGGCCGAGTACTTCCAGGGAGACCCGGCGGCACGAGTTGCCCAGCGCAAGCGGAAACTGGCCGAGGCAAGGCAGGAACGCAGAAACGAGAACCGGAACGGACAAGTGTCAGCGACGAACCACGACAACCAACAGCAACAGGCAATCGGAACGCAGAAAGTCTCCCTTTCAGGAAATGTCACTTGGTCTCACTTGAACTGAAGCGCAACATCCTGCACCACGTGCGTCTGAACCAGGAGATCGAGTACGAGGACTCCGAGAGCCCGGGGAAGCAGGGACGGGACGATCCGGAGAATGTGTACAACGTCTTCAAGAACGACCACAGTGGCTCGATGCTCGGCGGCTATCTTGGCCTGGCATGGGGCATCAACGAAAACCTGACGCTCAGCCTGGAGGGCAGCCTGACCGAAGACAGCCATGGCGGCAGCGCCATGCTTGGCTGGGCATTCTAGGCCTGCCAACCACCGACCTTCTCTGACAGGGCTGCTCACGGCAACATCCGGGGGCAGCCTTTCTCTTTGCGTGGCTGGCGGCGAGCACTGGACGCATGTATAGGTTGGCATCCCCCCAACCCAACCAAAGCCAGACGGGAGTGCCCACCATGGAAGCCGGAAGCCAGCTGGAACGGGATCTGTTCGAAGAACTCCTGACCATCCCCACCGTGGATGCCCATGAGCACCTGCCGCCCGAGGCAGAGCGTTTGAAGGCGCCGGCGGACTGTATGGATCTCTTCTCGTGCTACTGCCGGGGAGATCTGGTCTCGGCCGGGGCTAGCGGCGAGGACTTCAACTGCTGGCAAGACAAGAGCCAACCGCTGGCTGGAAGATGGCAACGCTTCGCTCCCTTCCTGTCGGCAATCCGCACCGGTGGCTATGCCCAAGCAGCTCTGCTGGTCGTCCGCGACCTGCTGGAGTTGCCCGACCTTAACGGCGACACCTACCAAGAAGCCAGCGAGCGGCTGCAGGGACTGCACAAGCCCGGCTACTACGACTGGGTGTTGCGCGAGAAGTGCAACATCGTCTCCTGCATCCAGTGCTGGCAGTATGGCAACGGCCCCTTCCCGGACTACTTCTGCCATCTGGCCCCGGCGAAGGAAGTGGTGGATGTGTTCTCGCCCGCAGACTTGGCGCGGCTGAAGGCGGGGAGCCTGACCGACCTCGTAGCCTGTGTGGAGGAGGCGGTGAGCCGCTGGCGGGCGGACCCGGCCGTCGTCGGCATCAAGTCCACCCACGCCTACGCCCGCCCCATCGATTTCCGCCGGACGTCCCCCGAAGACGCGGCGGCGGTACTCCGCCGAATCCTGGCGGGCGAGACACTCTCTCTGGCCGAGGGGCAACCGCTCCAGGACTACCTGATCTACGAACTGGTGGATCGCGCGACGGCGTGTGGGCTGCCGATCGTGATCCACACCGGCCTCCAGGCCGGCAACCGGAACCGGATCCGCAATGCTGATCCGCTCCTGCTCCAGGAATTGCTGGAGAACTTCCCCACCTGTCAGTTCGACCTGTTCCATGCCGGAATGCCATGGGTCCGCGAAATCGGCGTGTTGGGCAAGTACTTCCCGAACGTCTATCTGAATCTCGCCTGGAGCCATATCATCAACCCCGCCCAGGCGCGCTCCGCCCTGAGCGAGTGGCTGGATATGATGCCCAACACCAAGATCTTCGGCTTTGGCGGCGACTACTCGGTGGTGGAGAAGGTCTACGGCCACCTGACCATCGCCCGCCAGAACATCGCGGCGGTCCTGGCCGACAAGGTGACGCGCGGTGCCTTCAGCCGCAGCGATGCCAGCATGGTGGCCCGGCGGCTGCTCCTGGAGAATCCGGACAGGTTCTACCGCCTCGGCCTCGCCTAGCCCCCGCGAGAGGTCCCCCGAATTGCCCGGAACCTGCGAACCATGCCCGTTTGGTATGGTCTGTTGCTGGGACAGACGCCCTATTGCAGGTACATTCCCTCTGCTCGCGAGATTGGTGCTCCAGCACCACCACACCATCCTGCTCCAGCAAAGAGAGTCATATGAAACTGCTGCCATTCCGAATCGCCATTCCGCTCCTGCTTGTCGTGCTCCTCGCGGGATGCTCGAAGCCAAAGCAGGCCCTGGTCTGTCATGTGGGAGGCACGATGCGACCGGTGATGCAGGAGCTTGCCAAGCGTTATGAGGCAGAGACTGGGCGCAAGGTCGAGATCAACTCCGCCGGATCAGGCGAACTGCTGGCCCATATCGAGGGCCAGAAGCGCGGCGACCTCTACGTCTGCCACGACCCCTTCCTCGATATTCTCATGCACAAGAAGCTCGGGCTAGACGGCTGGACAGTGGCGGAGATCACCCCCGTGATCGCGGTGGCCAAGGGCAACCCCAAGAACATCCGCGACCTGAAGGACCTTACCCGCAAGGACGTGGAGGTGTTTCTCACCGACTACAAGCTGTCCTCACTCGGGCGGATGCTCTCCACCATCTTCGGCAAGGCCGGGATCGACTTGGCGCAACTGAACAAGGACAAGGTCATCCACACCCACCGCAGTGGCTCGCACGCGGCCAACGTCGTGGTCATGAACAATGCCGATGCCACCATGGTCTGGAACGCGGTCGTCGCGCTCCGAAAGAAGGACCTGGATGCCGTGCCGATCACGCCGTACCTGCCCGTGCCGTACGTCGATTCAGTGACCAGCGCGACCAAGAAGTCCTACATCCTGACCCCCATGCGGGTGACCGTGGCCACTCTGAAGTGCGCGACGGACGGAGAAGGTGCTGCGGCCTTCGCGAAGTACCTGGTGTCGGGCAAAACCGCCGAAGTGTTCCGGGAGTTCGGTTTCACCATGGACAATGACATCATCCGCAAGGAGTATGAGGGCGGCAAGACCTTGCCCGGGACGAGACCCCGATCTGCAGGGCCCGCCAAGTGAAGCAACTCCTGCAATACAGTGGCATCCTCGCCCTCGTTCTCCTGGCTGGCTGCGGCAAGCAGGAAGAAACGGCCATCGCTCCCCTGCGCATCTACTGTGGGGCAGGGCTGCGGCCCGCCATGACCAAGCTGGTGGCTGCCTTTACGGGGAACACCGGTATCGAGGTGGAGCCGGACTACGCCGGCAGCGGCGTCATCCTCGCCCGAGCCCGCGAGGACACATCTGCCGACCTATTCATGCCAGGCGACGTGTACTACGTCGACCGCCTGCACGAACTGACCGGGACCGTGGTCGAGAAGACCACCGTGTCCTGGTTCGTCCCCTGCATCATCGTGGCCAAGGGGAATCCGAAGAAGATCACCGCGCTGAAGGACTTCTACCGTGATGATGTGCGCGCAGCCGTGGGCAGGCCCAAGGCTTGCCAGGTGGGGCGCCTGACCGTGAAGCTCCTGGCCAAGTCCGATCTCGATCCCGAAGCGTTGGACGCGAAGCAGAGCCTGACCGTCAACGAGCTGGGTGTCTGGGTGAAGATGAACGATGTGGATGCGGCAGTCGTCTGGGATGCCAGCGCCGCCAACCTAGGTGATGCAGTGGATGTGATCGAGATTCCCAAGGAGCGCAACATCTTCTCCCATGTCGTGCTCGGAACCCTCTCCACTTCCCCGAATCCAGAGGCAGCCGCCCAATTTGCCACCTTCCTGACTGGCCCGGAAGGCCAGGTAATCCTGCACGCCAGCGGCTTCCGGGTGGACGAGCCTTGATCGGCGGCAACGATAGCTCCACGACGTCCGAGAGACACCTCGCCCGCCCGGTTGGGTCAGCGCGAGAGTCGCTGACCATCATTTCTTTCAGCGTTCTAGCGCTGTTTGCGGTGGTGATCCTCACGCTCCTCTTCTCCGATGCCTGGTACCTGGCCTCCCATCGCGTCGGCTTCGCCCGCATCACGGAGATTCTCACATCTCAGGACGTGGGCCGCTCCATGTTCTTGAGCGTGTGGACGTCGCTGTGCAGCCTGGTGCTGGTCGTGTTCTTCTCGATCCCCATCGGCTATGCCTTGAGCCGCTACCGCTTCCGTGGGCACGCCTTCCTGAGCACGCTGGTGGACGTCCCCATCGTGTTGCCTCCGGTGGTGATCGGGATCTCGCTTCTGGCCTTCTTCGGCACGGGAGTGGGCATGGCAGTGAAGGAAGCGTTGCGCGCGGCCCATCTCGACATCATTTCCGGGCTCGGTATCATCCTCTGCCAATTCCTGGTCTCCGTCCCCTACTGCATACGTGCGGTCAAGGCGGCGTTCGACGAGGTCAGCAACGAG
>JABGQJ010000505.1 GCA_018648945.1 Victivallales bacterium | reverse complement strand
GTTCCGTTCGTGTTCAGGCTTGGCGACCATACCTGGCCGCCGCGTGGAAGTAGGCGCGGACGTTCTCGAGCGGCGTGCCGTCGCGGATGCCATCGGACGTGCCGAGAATGAAGCCGGTGGGGCCGGCCACAGCGAGCGCTTCCCGGACGGTTCTGTCGACGAGTGCCGGGGTGCCGAACCTCAACACGTAGATGAGATCGATGTATCCCTTCAGGCAGACCCGGTCACCGATGCGGCGCTTCACCTCGGCCAGGTCCACATCGCCGACGGGAGGCGGGGTCAGAGTCTCCAAGACATCGATCCCGGCGTCCGCGACCCAGTCGATGATCGCCATGCATTTGCCGTCGTCGTAGTAGTCCACTGTGCCGTCGCCAGCATGGATCAGCTCGCAGGCCTCGCGCAGTTGCGGCTGGAAGTAGCCAGTCCAGAATGGCGGCGACCAGCCCGTGGACATGCTGTTGTAGTACCAGTTCAGGAAGAAGTGCCGCACCCCCGCATCCAGCGCCGTCCGGATCTCCCCCAGCTGTTGCTGGTGCCCGATCTCCATGAGCTCGGCGAAGAACGACTCGTCGTCGTAGTACAGCATCATCAGGTCTTCCGTACTCATCATCTCGCCCGCCCGGTGGTTCAGCGCCGAGTGGATATTGAGCTGCACTAACCCGTCTTCGCCCGCCTCTTCGACCTGCCCGAAGTAGCCTGCGAAACTGGCCCGCTTCGGATCGGGGAGCAGATAGCGCAACGCCCCCAGATCATCCCGCGTCTTCACCAGATGCTCGCTGCGGAAGGGGTTCGGCGACATGCCGAAGCTCCGGTCTCCTGCCGGCGGGATGTTGAGCCGGTCGGTGAGGACCCCCGCCGGCGTGCGGAATGTCCGGCTCGCCACGTCGAAGTCCCCGTCCTTGCTCCAGACGACGGAATACTCGACCTCGGGCAAGTCGTAGCTGTCACGCACGCCCAACTCAAAGGGAGACCAGAACACCCTCGCGTTCACGTGGGGGTCGAAACCGAACTCCTGCCCCGCCCGCAGATGCGTGGCCAGTGACGCCCCGCCGTAGTGTTCCGTCAACCAGAAGCTGATCCGGGGCGAGCACGGGATCCGGTCGACCGCTTCATGTCGGTAGGCGGCAAGCTGGCGTTCGCGGCTGGTCATTGCTTCCATGGGGTCCTCACTGCGGCTTGGGCTCGGTTCACTCGAAGCTCCCGCCCTGCTTGAGCCACTCTCTGAGCAAGGGTTTGGCGGCCTGGACCAGATCGTCCTTGAGGATGATGAGCTGGCGCTCGGCCGCGTACCGGGTTTCCGTTTCTTTCAGGGGAGTTGTGATCAGCGCGGCCCGGGCGTGGTCGTAGTCCTGAAGCCGAGCTCCCAATGCCTGCCGCGCCTGGGAGTCGACTAGACTGCTTGCGGTCAGCATCACAAGCTGGCGCCGCCTGGCCGGTCCGAGCAAGTCCTTGACTGGCCAGGCGAAGCGCATGTCCCGGAGGCGCCGCGTCGCGCTTGGGAGCGAACCAACAAAGTCCCTGCGTAGGGCTTCCCAGCCGCGCCAGTCCCGCCACTCCAAGAGCGCGAAGTGAAGGACCTGCCCTTTCATGTGCAGGGCAGCGGAAACGCCATAGGTCCCGGCCGCCTCGACCTGGGAGACTTCCTCTGGCAGGAAGACGGCCATCATGCCGCCCACCTCGCTGTTGCGCCGGTTGTACCAGAAGATGCCGCCGGGGTCGTTGCCCTCGAGGGCTGCGCCATGGGGTTGCTTGTCGTGCATGTTCCAGTCGTGCCCGGCCGCCCAGACCCAGCGCTCGCGATCAACGAATCTGGCCGCCTTGGGGTAGCGTGGCCGGAGCCCGTAGATGAGCGCGTGGGCGTAGTTCGGATAGCCGCTGATCCTGAGTGCCTCAAGCGTGGCGCCCTGAGGATCGACTGCGACTTGGACGTAGAGAAATGGATCACCCGCCACCCGCTTGATCCGGATCGAGGTGCGGACTTCGCAACCTTCCGCAACCGGTCGCGCGAACACCATCTCTGCCGAGGCCCAGCCATCGCCATCAAACGCGGCCGCGGCCCGGCACAGCGCCGGTTTCAGGATCTCGACCGCCTTCGTTGTTCCGGGGGCCTCCGCCCGAAGGGTGATGAAGTTCCACGGCGAGAAGTTCTCGTTCCCGGACTGGCAGCCGACCGAGTCACCGTGCACGACTGTGCCATCAGCCAGCTTCAGGATGCCGTAGTCCCAACGTTTCTTGGCGCTCTGGCCGGGGGGGATGCGGTATTCGGTGTGGGTCAGGGACGGCCAGCCGCTGACGCCGATGGCGGCGCTGACTTTCACCGTGCCTTCCGGGTATGCGAGCTCCTGGCGGTCGCCCTTGCCGGTGGTCTTGCGCACAGTGTAACTGGCCCGGGCTGTGACCTTCTCGTCGGCTGGACCATGGCGCAGGGCCCCGACGTTCCACTGCGTGTTGCCCGACGCATCGCCGACCGCGACCGGGGGCGTGACGCCGGTCGGCACGGGCGGCAACGTCGGGCGTTCAGCCCCGAGCAAGCTGGTGCCGGTGAGGAGGGCGAGCGCAAGCAGGGCGCATGCGGCAGCGGCTCGGCCTTGGCGCAGTTCCTGTCTGGTTGGGTCTGACATGGCGTGGGTTCAGGGGCCCTTCTTGATCTCGGCGACGGTTTCGCGACCGGTCGTCACTTCCCGGACCCTCAGCTGCCAGATGCCGTCGGGGTCGTTGTGGGCGAAGCGGACGTGGGTTGCCGTTTTTCCGCCCACGCCTTGGACGGACCAGGGGATCACGTCCACTCTCTTGCCGCTGGGATCCATCAACCTGGTTTCGTAGCTGAATACACCGGTTTCACTGCCAGGCACTCCAGACATGGAAATGGCGAAGCGCACGGTGTCTCCCGCCTTGGCACGTTTGCCCGAGACCTTTACCTTCGGCTTGCCGGGGTCATAGGGGTAGACGGCCAGGAATTGGGCGTAGCCCGGCTTCAGTGCGTCGATCCTGATGCGCCGGGTCTTGCCGCGTTCGCCCCTGCGCAGATCGAAGACGAAGGCGTCGTCGGCCAGTTCCAGGTCCACCCCTGAGGCATCCGTGCCGCCGTCACGATAGAGGGCGTGCAAGGTCACGTTGCCCTTGCGCCAGGTGATGGTCTCTGTGCGCAATACCTCGCCGCCATCCGTCCCTCGCCGCAGCAGTGGCGGCTGAACGCCGATTGCGGCAGTCAGAGCCCGGAAGAAGGCGCGCTTCTTTGCGCCCTTGCTCATCTCGCGCTCGCCGTTGTACTGGGTGACGTGGAAGTTGAGCAGAATGGCGCTGCCCTTGCCGATGCGATTTACCAAGAACAGGGGCGCGCCGCTGAGTTCGCCTCCGACCGTGGCCGTCGTTGCCTTGATCTCCCCGTCCGCGCGGTTGTTGCGGACGCTGATCGGGATGTCCTGCCCGTTCAGATTCACCGTGAGCGTGCCTTCGATAGGTACGGGCTTGCCTTTCCCCGTGCGCTCGATGCCGAACAGAGCTTCGGCAGGGCCGTGTTCGAGGGGGCGGCAATGCCCTGAGTAGACCCCGGGGCGCAAGTCGGCCAAGACGGTGCCCCCGGCCTGCACGAAGCTGCGCAGCACGTCCACTTCGTCCTGGTCCAGGGCTTGGTGGAAGGGCAGAACAAGGAGTTTGATCCCCCGCCTCGCCAAGTCACCGTCGAGCAGTCGCTTCCTGGTCGTGTAGACCCACTGCAGTCCACAATCCTCGGCGAGTTTGACGACATTCGCGTGCGCACCTGCCACGGAGTTGTAGGCGGCAGAGTCGCCAATTCCCCCGGCGTGGGCGGCGGCCACAGAATAGTAGACCGCCATCCCGTCATGGGGCATGTCCAGATTGATCAGCAGATCGCCGAGCCCGCGCCGGAGCGGCAGAGTGCATTCGTCCAGGTACTTCTGGTTCTCGGGATAGGGCATGAAATTGGGCCCCAGCCAGCCATGGAAACGCCCCCGGCCCTTGAGCATCCACCACCATACCGACGGGGCGCCGTTGACGACCATGCGCCAGGTCCGGGAGATGAGCGGGTCAGCCGTCTTCTGATAGCCGACCCAGAAGCTGTGGATGTACCCCGGCGGCTTCAGGCTTCGGACCATCTCTGTCTGGAGCCCGTCGTAGGGGCACCAGAACCCGGTGTTGCCAATGAGCTCGTCGAAGTCCATACCGAAACCACCGGAGCCCTCGAACCCGATTCTGGCTTGCGGATCGATGAGCTTGGCTCGCCGCGACTGCCCCGCGAGGATCGTGCGGCAGAAGTTCACTTCCGAGAAGTGCTTCCGGTCGGACCAGCGGGCATAGATGCCTTGCTTCTTGGCCTCTTTCTCGCTGGTGTCGTTTTCCTTGAGCACAGTGACCTGGTCCCAGGTCCGGTAGTCGCTCAGCCACTCCGTGTTCAGGGCCTTCAGATCGCCGCCGTACCGCTCCTTCAGCCAGGTCCGGTAGGCCTCAAGACAGGGCGGGGCGAGGCAGCACCCGGAATGTGGCCCCTCGTCGTACATGTTGTAGACAAACACCGGTTTCTGCATGCCAGCTTGCCAGTGCTTGTCCTGGACGTCCAGCATCTTCTCAAACCTCTGGCTGTCGTTCCAGCAGGTCGGGACCATGGTCGGGACCTTGGTTTCCGGGTGCGGTTTTGGCTTGGTCGCGCGCTGGTCGAAGGTGAACGCCTGGCCGTCGAGCTCGCCCTTCCAGTTCCCCCAAGCGGCAATGAACGGGGTCGATGTCAGGTTCGCAGCAGAGCCTGCTCGGGACATGGCAGAGGTGACTCCGGTCTGCCAGAGCTTGCGGTAGCCCCAGTGTCCGTAGGCACCCCCGAAACTGCCCCACAGCACCACGTTGAAGCGGTCCTGGCGACGCTGCAGAAGGTAGTGGGTAGCGGACCCCGAGCCCGCCGCGCGTCCCCCCGCCTGGACGGTCGCTCGGACGCGCATGCCAACCGGATAGTGCGCGTCGCTGGCGAACGAGTACCGGATCGGCTGGCTCGGATCACCCTCGTGCACCGCCCGGTCCACGATGCGATCCTCGCTGTCGAGCAGATCGAGGACGATGGCGGTTGGGGCCGGTGCCTGGGCAGCGGTGTCGCTGCGTTCCACCAAGACTGTCCCACCCAGTGCTTGGCCGACCTCCACGCCTTCCTGCTCCTGCTCGATGGTGACCGCGTAGGGTGTCGAGACAATCAGGGCTGAGAACCCGTAGTTCTCCCGGCCCCGGGGGCTGTCCACAAACACGTCAAGATAGTAGTTGCCAGCGCCGAGGTCCGGTAGCAGGGCCGTGCACTCGATGATGCCCGAAGCGTCTGGGAAGAGCTTCTCTGCTGCGTGGACCACGTCTCCGGCGAGCGTCCGGACGCGCCAGGAAACCGTCGTGTCCCGCTTTTCGCCAGCAATGTCGAAGGACCAGGCCACTGTCTTGCCCGCAGTCGCCCCCCACGGCACAGCCAGACGCGCCGGGGGCTCGGCGATGAATCGCGCCTCCGATTCCTTCCCGCCTGCCCAGAGGACGGCTCGCCCGAGCTCGGCCAGCGCATAGTCGGCATCCAGCCTGTATTCGGGAGTATAGGGGCGCGCGAACGAGAGCCGGCTCCAGTGGTCGCCGAAACTGAACTTGCCGGTGAAATCGACCGCCCGCCCGCGCCCCAGTTGGTAGGCTGCGAAGAACTGGCTGCGGAACGCCTCCTCGCTGCCGGGCTTCTTACCCTTGTAGCGGTCCTGCCAGTGCGTGTCGTCGCGCGAGAATCGACCGGTCAGGGCGATGCCCCCCAGCAGGTCCGGGATCGGCGTGGGAACGCGCCGGTCTTTGCGCAGGACCTCGCCCGGAGCCTTGTCGATGAAGACGAGGCCCGTGCCCTC
>JABGQJ010000504.1 GCA_018648945.1 Victivallales bacterium | reverse complement strand
GAAAGAGGCCACGACGGCAGTGGTACCCCGGGGGCCGAAGCAAGCCCCGGTTCGAATGCAGGAGGAACCGCCCCTAGCCACGGCCACGCCGGTCGCCGGCTGCTCCCACAGCCGCACTGCCCGCGCCGTTCGCTCCCGAGATGCGTCTGTACTGGTGAGTGGGTACTCCCCGTCCCGCTTCTTCCCGTATCCGCCATGGCGCGGTTGGCTGTGTCGCACTACTCGTAGGGGTGTCTGGTTGGTCGCTGGAGATACCGGCATGGCAAAAGAGAAACGGCGCGGATGGTGCAGGAGACTGCTCCTCGGCAAGCCCGGAACAAGATGGTGGCGGCGGGGGTGCCGCCTGCTTGTGGCCGTGGTCCTTCTCCTGTTTCTGGCCATCGCTGGGCTGCATGTGTTCCGCAAGCCATGGGTCGAGCCCGTTCCCGGCATGAGCGTGGCGATGACACGTCCGCATGTGACGATCGACGACCTCGGCCCGGACTCCGCCTACAAGCTACTGTTGGCGGCGTTGGCCAAGATCGCGCGGACGGATCTCACTGTGCCAGGGCGTCCAGACCAGTCAGTCTCAACCTACATACTGGAAGCGATGGGGGAGAAGGTGGTATACCCCGCCCCCGAGCCATCCCCCGAGGAAGCCACGCCGCATGCTCTGGAGGAAGAGGGGTTCGCGCCGGCACCAGAACCGGTGCGCGTGTGGCGCGCGAGCCGGTCTGACGCCTTGGTCAAGCTCGTGCATCACCCCTGGCCCAGCAGCCCCCCGCCGCCGATGCCGCGCCCCCGCCGAGCGACGGAATTGGAGGATGGATACTACGCAGTGGACGCCTACCCAGCCCCCCCGGATCCGTACGAACAGGCCATAGCACCGGCAGCGCCGTGGACGCTGGAGCAGTACCGAGAGATTCTGCGGTTGGGAGCGGTCTACGGACCTGCGATGCCCCTCCTGGACCGCGCTCTGGCGGCCCCCGATCCGCAAGTGCCCACCCACACTTCGTTGTTCATGCCCAATATCCACTTTGTGCCGGTGAGGGAGCTGGTCTGGTGGCTGACCATTTCCGCACACATCAAAGCCGCGTCGGGTGACTACCGAGGAGCATACCACGAACTCCGCCGCGCCATCGCCGTCGCCACTCTGATCACCCGCGGCGGCTCCTGGGTGGACCACTCGGTCTCTTGGCGAAGCGCCGCGGCGGCGGCGCAAGCGGCCAGGACCATTGCCCTGCGGTACAACGTGCCGCCCGCCGTTCTTCGCCAAGCGGCCGGCGACTTCCTGTCTAGCGCCGATGGGGTGGAGCCAGTCGCCGAGCTGGTGCGGATCCATTTCCTGCCCTTGCTCAACTTCGTGCCCACCTACTACAGCTATGCCCACTTCGACATCAACTACTACCCAGAGAGTCGCGAGAGCGGCCGCGACTACCCCGACAGTTGCGAAGGGCGCCGCGAGCGGGTCAGAAATAGGGCGGCGTTCGCCCTCGCCCCCCTCGCCGACAGCACGCGAGGGAGCACCGCCCGCAATCTGAAGTCACTGTGCCAACAGGGGCTGGCGCTGGCAGAGAAGCCCTACTCTCCTGCCGTCCAAGACGGCTACGATGCTCTGCTGGCGCCCTGGCTCCCAACCAGACGCAGACGCGGCCTCTGGTCCCTGGTCTTCTCGACGCGCGATCCACTGGGCTACTGCCTGGCCCTTTTTGGCGGGGGTGTCTCCGGGCTCACCGGGGATCTCCATGCCAAGGCCACGGCGCATCAGACACTGCTGCGTGGTACAGCCCTCCTGCTCGCAGTCCGAACCCACGAGTTAGAACGTGGCGAGCTACCAGATGACCTCGGCCAACTCGTCCCCGCCTATCTGCCCCGCGTGCCCACCGATCCCTTCTCGGGCGAGTGCTTCCGCTATCTCCGCGCCCAAGTTCCCGGCCTGCCGCCCGACGCCTGGGCTATCTACAGTGTTGGCGGCAACTGTGTGGACGATGGCGGCACCGCCTATGCCCCCGCCTCCTACCGCCCGTTCGACGGGCCGGACCTGGTGTTCCCTTCGCAGGACCACCGTCCAGATCGCCTGGCGAAGAGGCCCCGTCTTTCCTGGTACCCAAGGAACCGCAGCCAACCGAAGTTCTTACAGCCGGGCGCAGGGGAACTCTAGCCGAGTCCGGCAAGGCGGCGGTACTACACGTTTGAGGCAAGTTCTGGGCTACGCCGCACTACCCGATGCTGTCACACCTCCCAGGCAAGTAGTCGCTGGCTCGATGAGCCTGCGATCCGGGGCGGTCATTGCATAGGAGCAGAACCGTGGCCTTCCCGGTGGGGACTGCGGCATGGCGTGGGACGAGAGGAATCGCGCGCTCATCGAGCACGCGACTACCTTGTCTCCGGCCTTGCATGGTTCCTCTGGAGGACCGTGAACACCGGCAACTGATCGGCACCAGGAAGCGGCGCAATGCAAGCCACACGCCAATGGGCGGTTTGAGGCGGAGCTTCGCTAGCCTGCTCCCGGCAAGGCGGCGGGGTTCGCGACGAGAGTCCCCGGCAAGATCGTCCATGCGGTCTGGCGTTCGGCGTGAGGCGGGGCACGTTTGCTCTATTCGGGTCCGTCCCGAGTTGCTTTCTCGCCTGTCCGGTGGCACGCTACTGCGTGATGCCCGGAAGGACCGCCATTCCCCCCATTGCCTGAGACCCGACGCATGGAATTGCTTCTCGAAGCGAAACACATCAGCAAGACCTTCCCCGGGGTCCGGGCGCTCGACGGTGTCGAGTTGTCGGTGAAACCGGGCGAGGTGCATGCGTTGCTCGGCGAGAATGGCGCGGGCAAGAGCACGCTGATCAAGATCGTTACCGGCGTGGTGGCCCCCGATCCGGGGGCATCGCTCACCATCTGCGGGCACCAAGTCGAACGGAATTCGCCCGAACTCTCCGATGAACTGGGCGTGAGCGCCATCTACCAGCACCCCACGCTGTTCTCCGAGCTGACCGTGCTCGAGAACCTGACCATGGACCAAAGTGGCTTCCTGATCAATTGGCGTGCCCGCCGTGAGTTGGCGCAGGAGTGTCTGGCTCGAGTCGGCGCGGAGATCCCGCTAGACCAGCCCGTGAAACACCTGCGCATGGCCGAGAAGCAACTCATCGAGATCGCCCGTGCCCTCTCCCGCGATGCCAAGCTGCTGATCATGGACGAGCCCACCGCCGCCCTCCCCAAGCACGAGGCGGATCGTCTGTTGGAGCTGATCCGCCGCCTCCGCGAGCGCGGCGTGGGCATCATCTACATCTCCCACCGGCTGGAGGAAGTGCTCGACATTGCCGACCGCATGACCATTCTCCGCGACGGGGCGCTGGTCGGCACCTACGAAGCCGACAGCGTAGATCGCCAGGACGTGATCCGGCATATGGCCGGGCGCTCGCTGGAGGCCATGTACGACAAGCAGGCCGTCGAGATCGGCAAACCAGTACTGCAGGTGAAGGACCTGAGCTGCGCGGCGGCGGGGATCGAGGACATCGCGTTCACCGTCCACGCCGGCGAGATCCTGGGCATTGCCGGATTGGTTGGCGCGGGCCGTACGGAGCTGGCACGGACCCTCTTCGGCATCACCCCCGCCGACCAGGGGACCATCCGTCTGAACGGCGCGCCGATCACGGTCCGCTCGCCCGGCGACGCCATCGACCTGGGCATCGCGTACGTGCCCGAGGACCGCCATCTGCACGGGGTCATTCAGGATCTGCCCGTGGTGGACAATGCGATGGTCGCCATTCTGGACCAGTTCCTCGGCCACGGCCTCCTCGACCGCAGGAAGGAGGTGGAAGCGGGGGCGACAGCCGTGCACCAGCTCGAGGTCAAGACCCCCTCGGTCTTTACCCCCGTGCGAAGTCTCTCCGGCGGCAACCAGCAGAAAGTGGCCCTGGCCCGTTGGCTGGCGATCGCGCCCAAGGTGTTGATTCTCGACGAACCCACCCAGGGGATCGACGTGGGGGCCAAGGCCGAGATCTACCGGCTGGTGGAACGGCTGGCCAAGGAGGGCGTGGCCATCCTCATGGTCTCCTCCGACCTGCCCGAGATCCTGGGTCTCGCCGACCGGGTGGCGGTCATGCGCGGCGGCCGCCTGGTCACTGTTCTCGCTCGCGCCGAGGCCACCCAGGAACGCATTCTTGAGTTCGCCCTCGAACAAGAAGCGGCCGCGGAGGAACTCGCGCATGCCTAGCGTACCTAGTTCCTCCCATCGCTCCGGCGGACACTACTTGCGGGCTCTGGGCCTGCTTGTGCCCATTCTCCTCTTGCTGGCCGTGCCGTTCTTCACCAACCGGGGTTTCTACCGGTTCGAAGTCTTCCAAGGGATGGTCATCGACAACCTGTCCGTGCTCGTCGCCGCTGTGGGCATGACCATGGTCATCCTGTCGGCGGAGATCGACATCTCCATCGCGGCTCAACTGGCCGTTTGTGGCGTTGTTGCCGGGAGTCTTTCGCGGGCCGGGATGCCCATCGCGATCGTCATCCCGGCGACCATTGGCGTGGGTGCTCTGCTCGGGCTGATCAACGGCGCGCTGGTGGCCCACTTCGGCATTTCCTCCATCGTCGCGACCCTGGCCATGAACGTGCTTCTGGCCAACGGTCTGGCCTGGGTCACCGACAACATGTGGGTCCAGAATCTGCGCGCCGACTTCCAGTGGTTGGGACTGAGCCCGCAGGCAGGGCAGGCCACCTTCTTCGTGGTGGCGGTTGTCGTTGTCTTGGCCTTCGGTTTCCTGCTGACCCGCACGACGTTTGGGCGGCGTTTCTACGCAGTCGGTTGCAGCCACGAAGCCTCGCTGCGGCTGAAGATCCATCCCCAACGCGTCGTTCTCTGGGCCTTTGTCCTGCTCGGGGCACTTATGGGGCTGGCCTCGCTCATTCACTACTGTCGCTTCCCCAGCATCGAGACGGGAGGCGGCGCGGGCATGGAGATGAAGGTCATCGCTGCGGTCGTGGTGGGTGGCACCGCCATCACCGGTGGCCGGGGTAGTCTGCTCGGCACCGTGCTGGGTGTGATCCTGCTGGCCCTGGTCGGCTCGGTCCTCGCCTTCACCCCGCTGGGGCCCACGGCCGAGCGGGCGGTGCAGGGGCTGATTATCCTGCTGGCCGTGGTCGCCGACAAACTCCTCAAGCGCGAGGAGACCGGCAATGCCTGACCCCAAACTCCAAACCCAACAGCCCTGGTCCCAACGCTGGTTGCCCAACAACGAGTGGGTGCTGGTGTTCATCCTCGCCTTCGAGGTCGTCGCCTTCTCCATCACCGGGGATAACTTCGCCACAACCGGCAATGTCTTCGAGATCACCCGGTTAGCCGTGTCCTACGGTCTGCTCGCCTTCAGCATGACCTTCGTCATCAAGACGGGGGGAATCGACCTCTCCGTGGGCAGCATCATGGCCATCGTGGCAGTTATCACTGGGGTCTGCTGGCAGCAACTGGGAGTGAATATCTGGCTTGCTTCCGCCATCGGCATTGGGGTGGGCACGCTTTGCGGTGGACTGAATGGCCTGATCGTCACTCGGCTGGGCATTCCGCCGCTGATTGTCACCCTCGGCACCATGTCGCTATTCCGAGGCACGGCCGACGCCATCACCAAGGGCTACACCACCTACACCGGCTTCGACCCCGCCTTCCTGCGCCTGGGGCAGGGCTACCTCTGGGGCGTGATCCCCACCCAGTTGCCCATCTTCATTCTCGTCTTCCTCCTGCTTTGGACCTTGATGCACCGGATGCGCTTCGGCCGCCATGTCGCCGCCATTGGCTTTGGCGAACCAGGGGCGCGCTATGCGGGGATTCCCACCCGTCGCGTACTCCTTCGGGTCTACATGATCTCCGGGCTTATGGCGGGGCTCGCCGCCATCGTCTTCATGGCCAAGAACGGCCAGGCCAAGTCCGACGCCGGCA
>JABGQJ010000503.1 GCA_018648945.1 Victivallales bacterium | reverse complement strand
CGGGGAGACTCGTCTCCCCGGACCCCACGCGTCCGCCGCCGCTGGCGCGCCGAGCAACGCTCCGTCCTCAGGTTCCTGGCGCCGCCGGGGCGAGCGCTGCGGAGGCCCAGCAACGGACGCGCGAAGCGGCAATCCTGCCGTGCCCTTGGTCTGCGAGCCAATTGCAGGGGTGCCAAAGATGTGCCATAGTCGGGACATACCCGGGTCTCTGTCGCCGCTCCGCGCGGCCACAAGGAGGCGCACGGGCCAACCGAAAAAGGACTACTGATGGGTATCATCGCGGAAAGCATGGCAGACTACGCGCAGCCTTTGATCGATGAGAGCGACGGCTCCGCGGAAGAGGTCCAGAAAGCACTTGCCATCGCCATGCTCTGCTGGAATCTCTCGCTGTCGCCCAAGGAGGAGCGAGACCAGTCCATCGAGAAGGCAGGGGCGGACATGAAGATGAAGGGAAGGGAATTCCAGGAATTCCGGACCTTGGTCTTGGAGCCAATGATCCGCCGACATGAGGAGATGTTTCCCCGTATGCATCGCGATCAGGTGCCATTCGCGCTGGACGACTTGTTGCCGGGTGGACGGGGAGATACGCCGATCGGGCTGCCGTTCCGCCCGCTGAAGAAAGCGCCAGCCGGCAAGTACCCCGGGACTGGACGCAACCGTCCATGCCCTTGCGGCAGCGGCAAGAAGTACAAGCTCTGCTGCGGAGCGTAGTCGAGCCCTGGCTCAGCGCGGGGCCGCGACGATGCGTGGCTCTGCCCAGAAGGCCCAGTCGAAGTTGTAGGCGCCGGCGGGATCGACCACGAGCGAGAGGATGATCGGCTTCCCCGCGAAGGCCGTCAGATCCACATCGGCTTCGTGCCAGCCATCGACACCGGTGACTAGTTGTTGCCAGGTGGTCTTGCCATTGACCTGGATCAGGAACAGACAGCCGGTTGACTCGGAGCCGTCGCGGATGCCCACGGCGAGGCGGAGGCGGGGGTTGCCGCCGGCGGGGAGGCGGAGGGCGAAGTCGGCGACGGTGCGTCCGGAACTGGGGGGATGGGCGCTGAGCCCTTCGCGTTTCGTGCCGTCACTGGCGGCGGCGGCGGGATGAACACCCACGAAGGAGGGCGCGTCCTGAGCCGGGCTGCCGTTGGCATCGAGGATGGTGACCTGCAGGGGGAGCTTCGCCAGGTTTGCGGGCAGGGGGACGGTTGGGACGTCCTTCAGGCAGGCGATCACCGGGCCGGGCAAGAGGGGCTGGCAGCGGTAGGCGTACTGGCCGGCGGGGGCGGGAAGGGCTTGGAGGGGGATGTCGCCCCCTTGGTCGAGCATGGCTTGAACGGGAGTGGGAGAAGCGATATCGATGGGTTGGCGGCTGGGCTTGGCCAGAGTGCGGATGACCGGCTCGCCCCAGACGGCCCAGTCGAATTGGACATCGTCGTTGGGGCCGGGCGAGGTGCAGAGGTCGATCTGGATTTCCTGGCCCTGATAGTCGGCCAAGCTCAGTTCATGCCGTTCCCACTTGGCCTTGCCCCAGACTCGGTCGAGGATGGGTTTGCCGTTGACCAGCACGCGGAAGGCGACGCCGTCGCTCTTCTGCTCGGCGGTGCCACGCAGGGCGAGAGCCAGGGAGAGAACCGCCGGGTGGTCGGCGGGGAGGCGCACGCGGTAGCGGCCGCGCGTGGTGTCCGCCGGGCCTGCCTTGCCGGCCAGGCGGTTCTTCCACGGCGGGTGGGCGAAGATGCCCTGGCGCATGACCTTGCCATCGGCGGTGGTCGTTACCTCGAAGGCGCCCCCATCGCCCAAAGGCAGGGCTGTGTTGGGGCCGATGATGCTGGCATCTGCGCCGTCGGCACTAGATGCCAGATCGAGGACGAGCCCGGCCTTGGTGTCCACCAGGTCGGCGGCTAGGAAGAGCGGGTTGGCCCGGGCCTCGTCCACGGCCATGCTGGCGGGCAGGGCGGAGAGGTGAATGCCGTCCGTCTTCGGGACATCGGGGAGGACGAGGTAGGTGCGCTGCGGCGTCAGGCCGAAGAGGGTCCGGTCGCGGTAGGCAAGCCAGTTGGGGATATTGCCCTTGGTGGTGAGGGAGCGGATGCCGCTTGCATACTGGTAGATGGTCTGGTCCTTGCCACCGACGCGCAGCTGGAGTTGCGAACCGCCAGTGGGGGAGTGATCCACGAAGGCGGTGGCGCCCTTGCCCGTCCACATCAGGCGGGTGTCGGTGGTTTCCGGGTGGTCGTAATCGGGCAGCAGGGCGTACTGGGTCCAGAGCCCGAGCTTGGCGAGGGAGAGGGCATCGCGGGTCTTGGGCTGGCGCAGTTGGTTCAGGCTGGGGCGGGCGAAAGTGGGGATGGAGCCCCATAGCTCGTAGGCTTGTACCCAGGCGTCCCATACGCCGCCGGACCTCGGGTTGCTCATGCCGAGGTAGCCATTGATCGTGGTATGGGGCGCGAAGAGATAGGAACAGATGGGGTGAGTGGTCCGGATGAAGCGGTCGTCCCAGGCCTTTGTCACGTGGTTCACGGCCCGTGCCGCATGTCGCTGGGCGAAGGCCTCATACAGGAAGGTGACCTCGTCCAACCCCTCGCCGGAAAGTGCGACATCGGGCAGGGCAGCGCGCAGATCGCGGTGAAGCGCCAGGTTCCCTTCCGGGACACTCAGGCCATCCACGCGGCCGCGGTTGTGGTTGGGGAGGCAGAGGGTCTGGTCCAGATGCAGGGAGTCCACGCCCGTTTCCTCGACCAACTTGGTGAAGCGCTGAACCAGTTCCTGGCGCCAGGCTTTCAGTCCCGGGTGGATGTAGGCGAACTTGATGCGTGGCTCCTCGTCGGGCTCGAGGTCGCGGGGCCAGGTCCACCACTGCCGCTTGTCGCTGCCTGGACTGCGCAGTTGGTAGGGCTCGAAGCTCTCGTAGAGGGGGTGTTTGGGGTCGCAGCCGAAGTAGTTGACATGGGCCATGACGCGGAATCCCAGGCGGTGGGCCTCGGCCACGAAGGGGGCGAACTCGGGCACGGGTGTGTAGTCGGGGTAGTTCATGTCGTAGCCGTCGCGCCGCCAACTGGGCACGTAGAGGACGGTGCGTGCCGGGGCGACGTGCTTGGCCAGCTCCTGGATGATCTCGTGCTTCATTCCCGAGATAACGAGGGCGTTGGTTTCGCCGACCCAGGTTGGGGTGCGCTTGGCAATCATCGGGGGCTTGAGGCGCGCGCGCAGCCAGCTGCGGTAGATCTTCGCACCCTCCCGCCAGTCGCCCCGGTAGGCGGCAACGTGCCAGGGCACGGATTGGAGCTGCGACACCTTCTCGAATGGGGCCTCCGCCTCAGACTGGAAGCGCAGGCTGAAGAGCCCCTTTGCGTGACGCAGACGGAACCGCTTGTACTGCCAGTTCGGGTCCTTGGCCCAGACAATGAAGCCGCCCTTCTCCATCTGGAGCAGGACAAATCCGGCCTCCCAGCCGATCGGCCAGGAGAAGGTCAGTTCGCGGAACGGGGTGCCCCGGTTGCGTCCGAAGGCGCAGCCGCTGCCGCCGGGAACCACCACTTGCACGTCCTTGCTGGAGACGCCGGCCATCCCCCAACCCACGCCCCGCAGGCCCGGTTTGGCGACCTGTGCCTGCTGGGTGAGAACCACGTCGCCATCTGGGCCAGTCGTCGCCTGGGTGCGACAGCTCAGTTTCCCCTTTACGGCGAAGGCATCATCGCTGCCTTTGTCCGCCTCGGCCTGGGCAATCCGCTCCTTGGGTAACTCGACCCACGGTGCATCCGTGATCTGCTGGAGATTCAGGACCTCTCCGGTCAGCCGGTTCTCCAGGCGGGATGGCGATCCCAGTCGCAGCTGGATCGCGATCCGGGGCGTGGTGACCACGCGGTCGGCCCAGAGGGCAGGGGAGAGCAGGGCGATGGCGAGTAGCGCGCGGACCATGGGGAGACTCCTCGGGTTGGGCGGATACCTCCCAACCTACGAGTGGTCCAGCTCCCGGTCAAGGTTGCCGGGGTGTGTATTCGGCAGTCTCTGGTCCGCACGGATCGATTGCCAGAGGCGCTGGGCGGTGGCGAGGTCATAGTCGCGCCAGAGGAAATCGACCCGGAAGCGACGGCCGCCGGCAGCGCGGAGCGCGCGCAGGTGTCCTGAGAGCGAGAGGGGACGGGCGTTGAGCACGACCGTGCGGCAGTTGTCGTTGATGGCCAGCAGGTGATCGCCGTTGCGGGTGGACCATTCCTGGGTGGTGGCGTCGCAGTGGTTCTTGCCGGGGCAGGAGCCGTTGGCACTGGCAAAGAGGCAAGTGGCGGAGATGGCGAGCGGCGTGTCTTGGTAGACGACGAGGGTGGAGCGGCTCGGGGCTGCGGGGAGGAGATCGGCAAGATTGCGCTGGCCGTCCTCGGGCGAGAGGGTCCAGCCCTGAAGGTCGAGACCGTCGAGGGACTGCATGGCGGGGGTGTTGAGTACGTAGAGCGGCCAGTCGGCCAGGAGGTCCAGATCGGCGTGGGGGGCGAGGTGGGTCAGGCCGGAGAGATTGGCTACCTGCCAGCGCTCGTGTCCTTGCTCGCGCAGGACGGCGATGCGCCGTTTCAGCTCGATTTCGTCTCGCTGGCGGGCGACGGCGGGGAGGGCCAGCCGCAGCCGGTCTGCTGGGATGCGGGCGATTGCGGCCTCGATCTCGGGCCAGTCCGCCCGAGAGATGTCGAGGACTACCTCGTCCAGCCCCTCCCAGGCATCTGCCTGGAAATCGGCGAGGACGCTGGGCTGGTCGGTCATGAGGGACCAGTGTTCCGCTTCCTCGCTGGCGGGGAAGGAGACGGGGGAGAGGAGACCCCGGAGCCGGGTCTCGCGATCGGTGGTGAGTTGCTCTGCCAGGGCCAGCATGGTCTTGCGGCGGAGTTCGTTCAGGAAGGAGGCCGGGGCGAAGAGCACGTCGGGGTTGCGCACCTCGAGACTCGCCAGGGAGAGCTCCGTGTCGCCGAGTTTGCGGAAGGACTTCTCCACTGCGTTGGCGACGGATTCGGGAGTGCGGGCTGGCGAGAGGGATTCGTCCAGGACGAGGACCGTCTGGCTGGTCACGGCGCCGCAGCTGGCCTCGGCATGGAGGGCGTCGCGGGTGAACTCGACGGTGACCGCGATGGGTTGGCGCACGCGGTGCTGGCCGGGGCGGGGCCGGGACCAGCGGTAGGTGCGTTTCACAGCCTGGGAGGAACCGCAGTAGACGGGGGTGCCTCGGGGCAGGGCGGGGTGGCTGTCGGGCAGGCCGACCTCGATGGTCTCGCCGCGCTGGGCCTCGAAGGTGGGGCGGCCATTGACCCAGAGCATCTCGGCGCTGAAGCCGAAGGGGCGCTCGCGTTCGACCACGTCGATTTGGATGCCGTCGTGGCGCTCGATGCCGTGTTCATCGAGGGTGAAGCGGAGGCGGTCGGGCTCGCCGGCGGTGACGCCTTCGACTTGCCCAAGGGGGGCACCGCGATGGCCGACGGTGGCGGTGTCGGTGAGGCCCTGTTGCTGCGGGCTGTCGAGGAACAGCGTGGTCCAGGGTCGGCTGAATACGGTCTTGAGGTTGAACTCCGCCTCCAGACGATCCCTGGGGGAGAGGGTGCCGTCGAGCAGACGCCGGTAGTAGTCGGTGACGACAGAGACGTAGAGGGGCGATTTCTTGCGGCCCTCGATCTTGAGCGATGCCACGCCCGCACGGTGTAGGTCATCGAGTTGGTCGGGCAGGGCGAGGTCGCACATGGACATGGCCGCGCAATGGGCGGATTCGCCCGTGCGGAAGAGGCCGTTGCGGCAGAGGTAGGAGCACTGGCCGCGGTTGCCGCTGCTGCCCCGCAGATGGGAGGAGAGCAGGCAGAGACCGCTGTATGCGTAGCAGAGCGCGCCATGCACGAAGACTTCCACATCGAGATTGGGTACGGAGCAGATGTCCTGG
>JABGQJ010000502.1 GCA_018648945.1 Victivallales bacterium | reverse complement strand
CCATCGGCAGCAGGTTGCCGCCATCGGCGCAGCCTAGTTCGAGCACCTGGCAGCTTGCCGGCGTGACCGGCGTCAGGCCGCGGAGATTGCCGACTGCCGCCAGCCGAGAGATATGAGTAAACGGCTTGGCAACATCCGGATACGGCATCTCGTCATAGGACCGTCGCAGGTCATCCGTGGTGGGATGCCCTTCAGTAGAGAGACTCACTGTTCATCTCCCGAGAAGCGGCTTCCGCCCAGCGTGGGGGGCCGTCCAACCCGACTATACGTCCGCCGGCCGCACACGCCAAGTCTCGCCCAGGGAGGTCCCGCCGCCCCGAACCCCAGCGCGCAAGGACCACTGTCCCCCGGACTGCCCCGAACCGTCAAGGGAAGTCCTCTGACGACCTATTCCGGTGCCCCCCAGTCCACCAGTTTGACCGCGCCGACGCCATCCTGGTTCAGTACGGTCAACTTGACCGTCACCGCACGCTTCGCCTGCGCGGGAGCGAGACCCAGGGGCCACTCCACCCGCTCTCCAGGCTTGATGCCGACCGGCTCCTCGCTCTCGCTAGGGACCCCGATGAGCAGCGAATCGGCATCGAACGCCTCCCAACGAAGCCTCACTTGCTGCGTCTTGTCAGACTGGCTGGTAGCGGTCACGGTAAGCACCTCTGCCTCGCGGTGCGCCGACAGGCGTAGAGGCCGTCGATCCAGGCCGCCGAGACAGATCTCCACGCCCTTCTTCACTCCACGAATCCTGGCATGGGCCAGCAGCGTTCTCCCTTCGGGGTGCCAGGTGGGATCACATGGGTCGGCATCGAGAACGCGAGCGCGTTTGGAGGGCGCCCTCGTGGAGGCCAGGTCGATGCCAGGAGATGCGCCCATCGACCATCCGGCGACGGCGATTCCGTCAGGCGACACGCTTGGGTTGATGAAACGCGCGTCGCCGTGGTCGAAGAGCTTCGCGACGATCTGACCTGTTGCGGCCGTCGCCCGGTAGGACGCGTGCCGCAGCTCACCATCGACACGTGTGAATGCCTCAGCAATCAGTTGCTGACCGTCCGGAGTGTAGTCGGCCTGTCCGGTGTAAAGGCGCTTTCCCGCCTCACTGACCAGCTGGAATCTGCGGTGTTCGTCCAACTCCCTATCCCAGACGCATAGCATGCTGTCGTCTGCCTCGTAGTACAACAACTGCCGCCCGGAGGGGGACCACCTAGGACTTGACGGCGAGCGCTGTTCCGGGAACTCAATCCTCTGCGGCAACTGCCCCGGCGAGGCCCCCACGAGCATCAGCTGTATCTCTTTCGCCGGTTCGACTCTGTAGAGGTTGAAGGCGAGTGTTGCTCCATCGGGAGACCACATGAGTGTTCTCAGGCTCCATTGCTCGGGGCGGGGTGTGATGAGTACTGGCTCCCCGGGGCCGGCGATGAGGGACCGACAGATTGCTTCGGGGGTCATGAAGGCCACGTGTCTGCCATCCGGCGAGTATGCGAACCACGCCGAAGACGTGTCGCGAGGGAAGCGGAGCGCCCGGAGCGTCAGCACGACGAAGCCATCCTTGACCCGTCTTGCACGCTCCCCCTCCGGTTCGAGCTGAAGGAACTGTTGCCAGGCTTCCTGCGCCTGGTCAACGCGTCCGGCGAGATCGAGAGCTGCGGCGCGCGCATAGCATACGTCCGCACTCTGAGCACCTGGCCCCACAACTTTCTTGAGCTCGGCCAGGGCCTCCTCAGACTTGCCGAGAGCCAGGAAGCACTCGCTCGCGAGTACGGCGGCCTCCGTGCTTCCGGGCACTGAGGCCAGGACCTTATGCGCCTCGGCCAATGCGCCCTTCGGCTTCCCTTTGGCGAGCTCGATCCGCGCCTTCCCCAGCATTGAAGAGACATGCTTCGGGTCAATCTTGAGGGCCAGCTCAAACTCCCGCTGGGCGGCCTCAGGTTGCTGTTCCCGGACGAAGAGAAGCCCGAGCTCGCATCGTGGAGTAGGGCTCAGTGGGTTGGCCTCCGCAGCCAGTTTGAGCTGCTCGACAGCGCGATCGACCATCCCGGCCTCGGCGTAGACTTGCCCCAGGATGATATGGGGCTTCTCGTCACCGGGGGCCTTGCCGGCCCACTCCTTGCACAGTCGGTTGACTGCCGCCAGATTGCCTGCCTTCCTCGCCTCCGCCACGGCCTTGGCGTAGTCCCGATCCGCAGCACGTGCCGTGAACGCACCGGCTGCAACCAGAGCCACCAGGATACCGGCCACACACTTTCTCGCTGTCATTGTCCTTCCTCCATCCAATTGATGAGCTTGACGGCACCAACACCGTCCTGATTCAGCACCCGCACTTTGACCGTCTGCACGTTCTTCTGCTGTTCGGGATTCAGCTCCAATGACCACTCGACCCGTTCGCCGGGCTTGAGTTCCACCGGCTCCGCGCCGCCACTTGGTGCCCCGATGCGGGAGGAGGACTTGTCGAACACCTCCCAGCGCACGGCCACTTGCTGGACCCCATTGGTTCGGCTTGTGACGGTTGCCGACAACGTTTTGCCCTTGCGCTCTGTCGTGATGGCCAGCGGGCGGGGGTCGAGACCACCCAAATGCGCCACAATGACGCCATGCTTGCCCTTGATACTGCCGGTGTAGGCGATCCCTCGGCCGCCGGGCAACCACGCAGGAGTAGCGCCAAGGTCCGAGATCTTGACCGGCTGGCCAGAGCCATCCGCACGCGCGACACGAACAACTGGGCGAGGCGGACGGGGGTCGTAGAAAACCACACTCAAGCCGTCGGGACTGAACGCGGCGCCGATGTTCTTGCCCCCGTCCCGAGTGAGTTGAACGACACTGCTCGGGTCGTCCACTCGTTGAACGAACACTGCCCTGTCGTCCTGCGCTTCCTTCGCATGCACGTGGAAGGCGATCGATTCACCGTCCGGCCCCCAAGACGCCGTGCATGCCCCTCCGCTGTTCGGTCAGCCAGCGCGGGAGCCCTCGCGGAGGGCGGAATATCGTGGCCACGGGTGCAAACCCGTGGGGTTGGGTTGGTAACGTGCCTGGGCCCCCGCAGGTCGGCGGCATATTCTTCCCTGGCCGTCAACCCGGGGGGATGCTGATGCCGCGCTCGATACGGCTCCTGCTGTCAAGTTCGGGATGGCTGCGGGCTGACGCCCTTGCCGGATATGTCGGCCCTTGCGGGGACTCAGAGCGAGGGTTCTGCCTGTACCACGGGTTCGCACCCGTGGCAACGATATGCCGCCTCCTGCGGAGGCTCAGGAGTTCCCCGCACAGTTCTTCCCCGTCTCGAGAACTTGCCTCAAACGCATGGAATTGGGGGGCTGCGGCGGGACTTGGTTCTGTGCCTTGGTGGTGTACACTCAATACCGGTAGTCTCGCGCTGGGACCATCGCAAAGGGCGCACAGCCTGCCCACCGGCAGTTGCTCCCACTCGGACTTGCAGTTAGGAGATGACGATGCAGTACTTCTTCCCCCGCCTCGTGTCCGTCGCTTTGGTCTGTATGTTCGCTGCCCTGCCCGTATTCGCACAGAAGGGAGGCGATTGGCCGAAATGGCGTGGGCCCAACGGTGACGGCATCGGCCTCGACAAGGGGTTGCTCAAGGAATGGCCGGCCGAGGGGCCCAAGGTGGCGTGGCAGATCGATTCGGTCGGGGAAGGGTATTCGTCCGTGGCTGTTCTGGGCGACCGGATCTACACGCAGGGCAACGTCGATGGCATCGAGAAGATCCTCGCGCTCAACGCGGCCGACGGCAGCGTCATCTGGGCCGTGCAGCCTGAGCCCGTGAAGAACGCGGTTGATGCGAGCATCAAGTCTCGGATGGAGCGCGGCGACCGGAATGGCGACGGCAGGCTGGAGGAGGCCGAGGCCCTGCCCAGCCTGGGCTGGGCCATCAACAAGGCCGACAAGCCCGTGGAGGGAGCCGCGGACCAGATCGCCGCAGAGCGCACCAAACGCCTCCTGGCCGGCCTCGACAAGGACGGCGACGGCGTGCTGTCGGCGGGCGAGGCGATGGGCGCGTTCCAGCGGGAGTTCTCTAAGGTCGACCAGCAAGACCCGGACGCCGACGTCGCCGCGCTGGCGAAGCGGCGTGCCGATGCGTTGATGCAGGCCCACGATAGGGATGACGACGGGCAGTTGGCGCGGGACGAGTACCGGCCCACGTGGCTCCAGCAAGCGGCCCGGCGGATCGACCAGCGCGCACAGGGGGCTCGTCGTGGTGACGGCAAACTGACACCGACCGAGATTTCAGACTACCTCGAGAAGTACCAGCCCGGACGAGATGGCAAGCTTACCGCACAGGAGCTTCGGACCTTCTACGCCAAGACGTTCCCCAAGCGCGACGGCATCTACACGGAAGACGAACTGAGGGCAGTTCTGGGCGGCTATCGTCACTCTGCGGGGAACGGTCCGCGCGGCATGCCAACGCTCCACGAAGGCCGGCTCTACGTCCAGGGCGGCAAGGGCGACGTCTCGTGTCTCGACGTTGCCACCGGCAAGACCTACTGGCACGTCAGCTTGACGCAGGATCTCGGCGGACGCGTCCCGGCCTGGGGGTACAGCGAGTCGCCGCTCGTGCATGAGAACATGGTGATCGTCACTCCGGGCGGCGTCAAAGGCACTGTTGCCGCACTGAACAAGGACACCGGTGAACTGCTCTGGCAGAGCGACGAGGTCACTGACCCGGCGGACTATTCGTCAGCAGTCGCCACGGAGATCGGGGGCATCCAGCAGGTCGTGCAATTCGCGAAGGGCGGCGTATTCGGCCTGACCCCTGACAAGGGACGGCTCATGTGGACATACCGTCACCAGAAGGCGCGGAGCAGCATCAACATCACCACACCCATCGTGTTCAACGACCATGTTATGGTATCGAGTGCGTACAGCAATGGCACGGGCCTGGCCAAGATCGCGACGGCCGGCGCCGAGCAGAGCGCGAAGGAAGTGTACTTCGAGAAACGACTCGACAATCACCATGGCGGCATCGTGAAGGTGGGCGACTACGTGTATGGCTTCGGCGGCCGCGGCTTGATCTGCATGCACTTTCTCACCGGCGAAATCGCTTGGCAGGATCGCAGCGTCCGCAAGGGTTCGCTGATCGTGGCCGACGGCATGCTCTACCTCCTCGGCGAGCGGCACGAAGTCGCGTTGGCCGAGGCCACGCACGAGGAGTACCGCGAGCGCGGCCGATTCAAGATCAAGAACCTCGGCAAGCCCAGCTGGGCCCATCCCGTGGTCGCCCGGGGCCGCCTCTACATCCGCAACCAACACTCATTGACGGCCTACGATGTGAAAGGGCCGTGAGGGCATGGACGACTGCGTTCATCCGCACGCTCACGTAGAAGACGCGGCAGGCAAGATCTCCCCGCGTCACCAGCCCGCCTACTGCCCGATCCTCATCGACTCACGCGATTTCCAGCTCGGCGATGTGGTCTCGATCCGCTGGAATCCGCACACCAACCGAATCACCGCGGCAAAGCTGGCCTCGCCATGACGGTCGGCATCCAGACGCGCCCGGCGAGATCTCGCTATGGGGGGGCGTGGAATGTCTGGCGTCAGAGGATACCGTAGGTCATGGATTGGCCGAAATGACTGACGCCATTCCCGGCCCACACTTCCTGGATCAGGCTACCGGCAAGGAGAAGGCACGTGGCACGAATGCTCACTGAGGAATCTCGGCAGATCCCTGTCTGTGCTGATGTCGATGTGGTGGTCTGCGGCGGCGGTCCAGCCGGTGTCGCAGCCGCGTTGGCAGCGGCGCGGAACGGAGCGAGTGTCATTCTCCTCGAGGGTCAGCTGTGCCTCGGGGGGCAGTCCACAAGCGGCATGATGAACCGTTTGGGGCCTTACCACGACCAGGAAGCGATGATTCTCGGCGGCATCCCCTGGGAGGTGCTCGAACACCTCGTCCGGCGGGACGCTGCGCATC
>JABGQJ010000501.1 GCA_018648945.1 Victivallales bacterium | reverse complement strand
TGGCTGGCACCCGAACGGCGACTCCAGCTTCAGGCGGACTGGCTTCAGTCACTGGGCTGACTGGCACCCGATGGTGCGCCTGACGCTGGCTGTGCCAGCCGATGGCACTCTACGCGCCCGTATCCACATCAGGGCTCCATGGTGGACCCCGAATCTCAAACCATCGGCTGAAGCAGAGCAACGGCCGGTACCGGCCGGCGGAGGGGAGTCAGCCGATGACTAGGAAGCGAAGACGGTTCCCCTCGAGTTCAAGGGGCGTGTCGCCGTGGCGGCGTTGGGGGAGGACTGCACGCCGGCGGAGCCGGGGCCGGAGCGCGAGCCCATGCTGGCCAGACTGCAGCTTGGAAGAAGGGGACGGATAGAAAGCGCCACAGTGGTTCCCACGGGGGAGCGCATCTACCGGACGGAGAGTCCATCGGGTGGGAGAGGAAGCTGATGGGGGAGCAGATTGGGCGGCTTGGGAAGGGTTGCCATATGGTACCATATCCGATCCAAGGGGTGCCGTTCTGAGCCATTCCGGCGAGCTTCTTTCCTGTGCTCAAGCTTGGCCGTATCGGACACTTTTGTGCTTGAGCACCCGCTGATATAGCGATCCTGAGCACAAACCGGTGTCCGCCCCGACCCCTCTGCGAGGGCTCCCGCGCTGGCTGACCGAACAGCGGAGGGGCATGCCAAGCCGCCCAACTGGCCACCGGGAAGCACGTTGAATCGGGGGAACTCCGGCAAGTGACCGGCACCGGGAGGCAACGCGCATGAAGAAGCACTGGTCACTGGGCGGCTTGAGGCGGAGCTTCGCTAGTCCCACACGGACACGGGTTTGACATCGCGCCAGGGGTCGGCTCTCAGACAGCCGAGGCCAGGGGAGGTCATGGGGCCGCAGCCGCAGACGAAGTCTCTCGGTTTCTGGCCAACCAGGGGGGCCAGCTCCTCCCACATGTCGGGGGCCTCGGTGCAGAGCGTGATCGGCACATCTGGATTGATGGCGCGGATCTCTTGGATGTAGAAGCGATAGATCTCCGCGCGCACGTGGTGCGGGTAGGGTTTGACCGAACGGGTCTTCATTTCCTCCTTCGCGTCTTCGGCGGCTTTGAGGAAGCCTTGGTCGAGGAGCTCCACCGGGAAGCATGTCTTGAGGTCGTCCACATCCATCCACGCGATGGTGAACAGACTGATGTTGTCGAGTTTCACCGCCAGGATCTGCCGGATCATCTCCCGCGCGTGGTCTCGCCAGCCAGCAAAGGGCACGATGGGCTTGAACTTGACGCGGACCGGGTACCCCCAGGAGGCGCACTTGCGGGCGGCTTCGACACGCTCCTCCATGGTGGCGGAGAAGGGCTCCGCCTCGCGGCTCTGCAGGCTGGAGGTCAGGCTCCAGGTCATGGTGCAGCGCCCCTGGTGGTCGAGGTCGCGCAGGAAATCGACGTTCGCGCTCTTGGTGTGAATGACCAGGTGGCGGTCGGGGAACTGCTTGCAGCACTCGATCATGCCTTCGATTGCCCCCAGAGCTGGTTCAGGAAAGAGCGCTTCGGCGGCATCGTCGTAGAGGTATGTCTGTTGCCACGGATTTGCGGCCATCAGGTTCACCAGGCGCTCACAGTAGGCCCCCATGTTGACGTACATGGGAATCAACTCCCCAAAGGCGCAGTAGACGCAGTGGTGCGGGCAGCCGAGCATGGTGTTCAGGCGCCACGCGGGGCGGCAGACCATGTCGCCTCCCATCGTGATTCGCCCTTCGTGCTTCAGCCCCCCCAACCAGACCCCGTGCCATGGGTACAGACCAAGCAGGAAGAGCACCATCCGACGGTCAACTGCCGGGTTCCTGGCGAGAATTGCCTGGACTTCCTCGTTGTTTTCGTCCGGGCCGGTGAACTGAGCCAGAGTCAGGAAGAGCGAGGGCGGCCCCACGTCCCGGATTCCCATTCGTGGTCGCTTGTCGCCCAAGCCATGGCGCAGGATCAGATCGCCAACGCCTTCCCGGTCGAAGGGGACGATCTCGCTGTCCGGGTAGGCCGCGAGAATGCGGTCGGCTCGCGTTTGCGCATCTGGATCGGTCGCGATGTCGTTGCAGACGTAGATTCGTGGGGGGGAGAATGACTCGTACATGGTACCTTCCTCGCCGCTTGATTCCGGCTTCGCGTGGCCGACATCTAGCCTGATCTATTCGTGAACCATCTACTACAACCCTCTATCGCACGCGACCCACTGGCCTCACGCACGGTAGAGACTCCTGTGGCGATGCGCATGGGTAGATCAGGCTAGCGGCGTTTCAGGGAGATGCTCCGTACGGTGACCGGGGCGGCCTTTGGGAAGGTGACTTGGAGCTGCACGACGCTCCCGTCCCGGTTGCCCTGCGCCTTGCCGCCATGGAAGGCGAGCGTGACCGGACGGGGGGCACCGACGGGTACGGTCAGCTCCTGGTCCAGCATCTCATCCACCACGATCTGTCGCCGATGCTCCAGATGGCGCCCGATCTCGTAGTCCACGGGCGGGCGGAGTGGGCGAATGAGACGCACGCGCACGGCCTGGCCTGGCGTGGCGCAACCCATGTCGAGTCGGAGGACGTACCCCGTATCCTTGTCCTTGCCGTCCCTGGCGATGCTGGCAGGCTGGCTCTCGATACGGCTGCCGCCGGGCATTGCCAGCCCATGTTCGGTACCCGTGATCGCTCTGCCAGGAAGGAGCACGTTCCAGCAGCGAGGCATGCCGCCTTCCCCCAATTCCAGGGCTGGATTGAAGAGTGTCTCGCCGCCAGTGCGCCGGTCATTGGCACCCGTGCCCTCCCAGCCGCTCATCCAGGCGGGGGGTTCCTTCATGGCTTGGCCCGCCGCGCGGATCACTGCCTCGTTCACGAAGTCGAATACATGGCGCTCGTAGATGTCCATGTCGTGCCACATGATGCCATCGATGTCGGCGCAGCGGACGTGTCGCGTCCACAGCTTCGTCTCTTCGCAGGCGGCGTCCAGGCCGGAACGGGAATAGACCCTTCGCAAGGTCATGTCCGCGAAGAGGTACGGGGAGTACTTCACCCCGTTCTCGTGGCACACGCGCACGTATTCCTGCAGCCGCTTGCTCCCCTCGGGACCGAACAACTGGTTCTCCTCGGACCGCCAGCAGCTAGTGTGCAGTTCGTCCACGGCCTTCTGGCGCACCACCTCCCGCCAGTCCAGATTGGCATAGTGGTTCCGCTTGAAGCTGGGGAGCGTGATCGAGGTCTGGCCGCCCCGGGCGTGAATCCGCCGCGTGGTCTCGGCCACCCAGGAGAGAATGTATTCGCCCTGCAGGTCCAGCCACTTGTCCTGGTCGTACTTCTCCGTCCGTACATCGACGCCATGCCGCTTGCTGAACGCCGCCACGACCGGGTCGTTGAAGCCATATTTCCGGGTCAACGGCATGCCGTGGCGAGACTTGGTGCAGAACATGAAGCCATCGACGCCGTAGTCCAGCAGTTCGTCGATGTAGCGGTCGAAGTAGGCGCGCACTTCCGGGTAGGCATAGCTGAGCGCGCCTTGGCAGGTACTCTTGCCGTCGCGACTGACCAGGCGGAATTCCGGGTGCGCCTTGGCGAAGGCATCGTTGCGCGTATCGAACAGATCGTAGAACACATAGCACTCGATGCCCGTCTCGCGGCAGTATTTCACGGCCAGTCTGAAGAGGTCGAAGGCAGGATCGACGAAATCCGGGGCGGCTTGGCCCCAGCTCATGCGGACCTTGGAGGGATGCTCCGTGTAGCCCATCATCAGGGCCCGGAAGTTGAGGCGAGTCACCCCGCGTTTCGCGCAGGCGCGAATGAAACGGGCCAGCTCCGGCTCGTCGTCCCGGCGGCAATTGAAGTCCACATTCAGCGCCAGCGTTTGGGGTCGCGGCGTCACGCTCACCGGATTGCTTGGCTGCTGCCCTTCGACGACCACTCTCACTTCCCGACGGTCGCAGACATAGGCGCCGCCGGCCGGACGGATATGGGCGACGATGTCGAACCCATACACGCCCGGCATCCAGCCGGCAGTCGAGATCACGAACTTCCCGGCACTCTTGGCTGGATCGTGGTCGAGCGCACCATTGTCCGCCAGGCACATGTTGCGGGCTTCCTTGGCGAAGGCGGGGTCGGCCAGGAACACGTACCCGTCGTTGCGTCGTTTCAGCCCCTTTGGCGTGGTCCGCACGGGGCGCTGGCTGCGCAGCATGAAGCTGCCGACTTCGCAGCCGGTTCCCTCCGCCCGGCAGGTGACCTCGAATGTCTCCCCGGGCTTGACGCGGATCTCCGACGGGCCTGCCGCGAGGATGCGGATCACGCGCCCGCCATCCGTAATCTGACTGTCGGCACCAGACGAGGGAAGAACCACACAGAACAGAATGCCAGTGGCGAGGGCGACTGCACGGGCCATGGGGGGATCTCCTGCGAAAAGAGGAACGCCACCGGTCTCTTGCTGGACCCGGCGGCGTTCGGGGTTGACTTGCGGGCAAATCCTAGAGGTGGGGATTGCTGACCAATATGGCACGGTTGGCGTAGATGCTCTTCCCCAACATGGAGTCCACATGGCCATCGACGAAGGAGAGATTGCTCATGCCGGTGTGCGGCGAATAGGAGGCCAACTGGTTTCCCCGGGCGTTGCTGCACTTGTTCGGCGAGCTGTTCCAGGCGCCGGGAGCAATCGGGAAGGCGAACCGCCAGTCTGCGCCCATGCCGTGGCAACTGTCCCCGAGCAAGACCTTCACGGACGCCTGCTTGACCTGCTCGATATTCTTGACGGTTCCCCAGGCCTCATGCATAAACGGGTTCATACCGTAGTGCGGGTAGGGGTAGGGGTGCGTGTGGTACGTTCCCGTGTTCTTGCTGGCCGTACGCACTGGACAGTAGAGCACCGCTCGACCGCCGGCATAGGGCTGTACCACGTTCCACCAGGGGCTGGCAGCGGCCTTTTCGGCATTGCTGCCGCTGGTACGGCACCAGGCGACGCCGCCATCGTTGTCGTCGAAATACAAGGCCATCCCTAGCGCCAGCTGCTTCAGGTTGTTCACGCAGGAGATCTGCCGGGCCTTCGCCCGGGCCTGTTGCAGGGCTGGAAGCAGCATGCTCGCCAAGATCGCGATGATGGCGATCACCACGAGCAGTTCGATCAACGTGAAACTGACGACTTTCTTCATGGCACTCACTCCAGTTTCCTTGCTTAAAGACTCAGAGCATTCGACAACACAGACCTTAAGCGTAAGCCCACTCAACGGCACGGCATATGTAAGATATATCTCGTATGTAGGGAGATGCAAATCGGACGAGCTTCCCGGCACAGCCGTCGCGCTCTGTGGCCTTCGGGGCCGCCGCCGGGTGTTCCACCGCCATCGAGCCGCGAGGGCGGCAGCGCGAACCATGGGCCCTGAGTACCCGACAAGGAGAAACACCGCCGGTTCTTCGCTGGCCGCGACGGCGTCCGGGGTTGATCCGGGGGCAGTCCTACAGGCGGGGATTGTTGAAGAGCGTGAGGCGGTTGGCGTGGATGCTCTTGCCCTTCATGGAGCTCACATGCCCATCGACATAGGAGAGGTCGCTCATGGCGGAGTGTGGTGAGCCGGGGCGTGCGGCGTGGCAGGTGGAACGCGCCGCCCTGCGTCCCCCCGAATCGCGGCACGAATGCTCCCTCATCCTCCACCGGTCCCATGCCTCGTCCTCTTGCCCAATTCGGGTTCCCGACGCGAGTGCCACCTAGCCCGCTGCAGAGTTGCTAACAGAGCCCTGCCAGTGGTCGAATCGACGCAACTCGTTGCCCCTGCGCACGACTCGCAGCTTTCCCCATGGCCTCCTCGTCCGCTGGCTCGCCGGGGATGTGCACAAGTTCGCTGCTTTTCCAATCTAAATGCCTCCATTTTGGTAGTAAGAATGTCTGAAACAGACGTAATCGGCTAGTAATGAGGATGA
>JABGQJ010000500.1 GCA_018648945.1 Victivallales bacterium | reverse complement strand
CCGAAGGTCCGACGAGGTGATGCATGAGCGATATGTCCGGGATTGAGTCGACGGTCGGCATCCGGGGATTACGCGACCCCGGTGGGGTCGACGGCGGGTGCCGGCCTGGTCCCCCGGTGGGCGCTGGACGCCAACCTGGGGCTGTGGAACGCAGCCCCGTTTGGGGCCGAGGCAGCGATTGTCCATCGCTGAGAACGCCGCCAGCCGCCGTTGGGGCTTGTCAGTCGCGGAAGACCCGTGTACTTTGGGAGTAGCTGGTCAGAGGAGAACTCCCCTCGCCGACCGGCGGGATATCGAGATGTTGTCGAGGCCGGTAGCACGAGAGTGATGAAGGACATGGCCATGGGGCGGACATCGCCAACCGTGGTTGCCTGTGGACACCAGCGACAGACAGACGGATCGTGGAGTGCCCCAGACCATCCCATCGCGCGGAGTTCCTGGCTGAACTCCAGGTCGATGGAATACCAACAGGAGACAGAAGGTGAGAACCGTATTCTCCCCGATCTACACGATCAGGCAGTACGAGCGAGGGATCGTTGAGTTCCTGGGCAAGTATCAGAAATTTGTGGAGCCTGGGGTTCATTTCCAATGGCCCTTCCTAAGTGTCACGCGGGTGCGCGACGTGAGGGAACACACCATGGATATCGAGCCTCAACCAGTGATCACCCAAGACAATGTGGAAATCCAGGTCGATGGTCTGATCTGGGTGCGGCCTGGGCTGCAGTCAGAGGATATTCAGAAGACCTTCTACAGTATCGACGACTGGAAGAAAGCGGTTCTTCAGCTGGGAAAGACCAATCTTCGCCAGGAGTTCGGGCAATTGACGCTGGACGACAGCCTGACGGCGAGAGAGCGAATCTCTGTCAACCTGCAGGCGGAGCTGGACGAGATGGTCACCGACTGGGGGCTCAAGGTCTGCAAGGTCGAGATTCGGTTGATCGATCCCCCTGAGGATATCAAGAAGGCGATGCATATGCAGAAGACCGCAGAGCAGGAACGCAGGGCCATGAAGCTGCTTGCGACAGGCAAGTTCGAAGCGGCAGAGCAGGAGAAACTGGCGGCCATCCAGCTGGCGGAAGGGCAAAGAGAAGCTGAGATACGAATTGCGGAAGGGAGGGCACAGGCTATTCAACTGGTCAATGAAGCGGCAGAGAAGTACTTCGTAGGGAACGCAAAGGACTTGAAGCGGCTCGAAGTGACGGAGAATGCCCTCAAGGACAACGCGAAGATCGTGGTAACGGACAAGGGAATCTCGCCTCAACTGATCCTGGGTGACCTCCCAGTTACCAGCGGCGACCAGCCAGGGCTTCCCAGCCCGCCGACGGCACCGGCCGTGTCCGAGGTCCAGAGCCAGCCCACGAGTCCGTAAGGACGCTGGGGGACACGATCCCAGGGCTCACCGAGGCGGAGGTAGTCGTGGACACAGAATGCTGGCCCGCCGCACAAGACCCGTGGGGACCGCATGGGCGCGCTCGCCCGATTCGCTCAATCCGGCCGATTCGTCCGAGGAACGCCTGCGTCCGCACGGCTGCACCCCTCGCTCGTTGAGTATGGTGCAATACGACAGTAAGCTAGTATTGTCCGTTATTCCCTTCCATGATACTCCAGGCAGCATTTGTCTGCGGTATCCAAGCACTTGGACGATCGCCCTAGCCTGGGTTACCCACGCGAGTCTACTACGACCACGCATTGCACTACGTCTCATGCCGTTGCGCCAGAACGCCGAGCTTGACGTATCCCGATACGCCTGCGCCCGACAACCTGGCCCAACGGACTGATCCGCAGCACACTACGTGTTCTCGTGACGAAGCGCATGAGTAATCCAGGCTGCGAACCGAAAGGCAGATGGCAATGCGGCAACTCAAATGGCTCCTGGTCGGCGCGGGGAACATCGCCCGTCTTCGCGTTGGCGCGGCCCTGGTGGAGGCCCGGGAATCCGAGCTCTGCGCCATCTGCGACCTCGACCGCGAACGCGCGGAGAGCTTGGCCCGCGATCTGGGCATCACGCCACGGGTCTTCACCGATTACAGCCAGGCCCTGGCCGAAAGCGGCTGCGAGGCGGTCTACATCGCCACGCAGGTGACATCGCACGTGGACCTTTGCATCGGGGCGGCCAAGGCGGGCAAGCACTTCCTGGTGGAGAAGCCCTTGACCCTCAGTGGCGAGGACGCCGTAGGCTTGGCCCAGGCCGTTGCGGATCTGCCCGTTCAGACGAGTTGTTCCGACTACCGTCGCCTCTCCGAGCAATACAGGACGACGGAGCGCCTGATCCGCGAGGGGGCCATCGGCGAACTGACCGGCGGCTGGATGAACTGGACCTTTGGGAACCAAGTCTCGATCGGCAATACGCGCCTGGAACGGGCCATTGGCGGCAGTCCGTTGAAGACCCTTGCCTTCTATATCATCGACATGGTCCACAATCTGTTCGGACCGCCGGAGTCCGTGTTCGCCAAGACCTGCTGCACCCTCAATCCGGCAACCGACACCGAGGATCTCAGTTCGGTCATCCTCTCCTTCGCGAACGGCGCGATCTTCAGCCTGCAGGTGGTGTTCAATCCCACGGTTCGCCACCACGAACTGGAGTTCTACGGCCGGACTGGCTCGATCTACCTGGAGAACTGGCCGCCGAGAGGGAACGGGCCGGTGCTGCTCCGCCGGGCCGGCGGGCAACCGGAGTCCATCGACGTCAAGACCGATCCGAACTACCACAAGCCGATGGTCGAGGACTTCATCCGCGCGGTGCGGGATGGGCGGGAGCCGGTCTGCTCCCTCGCCAGCGCCGTGAAGACCGAACTCATCACGGACGCCATCTTCCGCTCGGCGGACAGCGGGAAACTCGAGCTGGTCGATTACCAGGGGATGCTCTAGTCATGGCCAAGACCAAGGTCCTCATGATTGGCGGAACCGGGATCATCAGTACCGATTGCGTTCTTTACGGGCTGCAACGCGACGACTGCGAGATCCATCTGCTCAACCGCGGCCGCACCCCGAGCTTCCTGCCGCCGGAAGTTCAGACCATCACCTGCGATATCGGGGTGCCGGAACAGGCGCAGGCCGCGCTGGCAGGGAAGGAATTCGACATCGTCTGCGACTTCATCTCCTTCACACCCGAGCAGTTGGCCGCTAAGCTAGAGCTGCTGCGCGGACGCTGTCGGCACTACGTCTTCATCTCCTCCATCATAGCGTACCGTCCTTCGGCGCATCTCCTCAAGACCGAGAGCAACTCCCGCATCGGCAACACCAATTGGCAATACGGCTGGAACAAGAGTCTCTGCGAGGAGCTGCTGCGCCGCGAAGCAGCCGAGACCGGGATGACGTTCACCGTGGTGCGGCCCGGTTACACCTGCAACCGGGTCCGCTTCTTCAGTGCCTGGCGCATCTCGCACTGGCAGAGTTGGACCCTTGCCGAGCGCTTGCTCAAGGCGAAGCCGATCATCTTGCATGACGACGGGATGCAGCTCTGCACGGTCACCCACACCACCGACTTCGCCAAGGCCTTCGTCGGACTGTGGAACAACCCGGCGGCGATCAACGAGGACTTCCACATCACCTCGGGCCAGTACCTGACCTGGCGGAGAGTGGCCGAGATCGAGGCGGAGGCGCTCGGGGTCAAACCGGTGTTCCACTGCGTACCGTCGGAGAAGATCTGTTTCCTGGTCGGCCACAGCGCCGGGCAGAAGGTCGTCCACGCCAGCGCGCACGACTGCTACGACAGTTCCAAGGTCCGCGCCGCCGTGCCGGAATTCAGGTGCACGACCGATTTCGAGACTGGCATCACCGACTCGGTCAGGTTCTATCACGACAACCCGCAGTTCCAGACCGTCGATGAATGGTGGGACGGGAAGTTCGACGAAATGGCCAAGCTATAGCCTGGATTACCCATGCGAATCTACTGCGAATCCGGATTGCGCTGCGTCTCAACCCGTTGTACCAGAACGCCGACCTTGACGGGTGCCAACACGCCTGCGCCCGACGACCTGGCACAACGGACTGATCCACAGCACACTACGCACTCTCGCCACGAAGCGCATGAATAATCCAGGCTGGGCTCCTTCGAGGATATGGCTATGCAAGTGAGTCTCTGGGGTACCTTCGATGACGTTCGGGAGAAGCTCTCCCGCCAATACCGCCCGATGCAGGTGGCCGAGGACACCGGCCTGACGGTTCCGGAGCTGGAGGCGGAGGTCCGCAGCTACCTTGGCGCGCACGGGAACGAGCCGCGCATACGCACCAAGGCGGCGATTCTCGCGTTCCTCCTGGAGAATGCTCGGGTCGGCATCGACGATTACGACTGGTTCGCCGACCATATCGGCACCGGCCGCATCCTCTGGACGCTCCAGGGGGAATGGCGCAAGGAGGCGGGCCGGGACCTGCCACCGAGAACGGCTCTCGGCTATCCTGCCGCGGTCTCCAGTCTCGATCTCAGCCACACCTCTCCAGATTGGCGGAACGTCCTGAGCTACGGCCCGGCCGGCCTCCGCGACCGGGCTCTGGCGGCTCTGGACCATGCGCGCGACGATGAGGCCAGGGAGTTCTATGCCGCCGTCGCCACCGGCTACGGGGCATTCTGCACCTACATCCTCCGCCTGGCGGCGCAGGCGGAACGCCAGAACGCTGTCCGGGTGATGGATCCGCTCAAGGCTCTGGCGGCCCGGCCCGCCCGGACGTTTCACGAGGCCTTGCAGATCTCCTTCCTCTACAACCAGGTCCAGGAGATCGACGGCGTCAACGTCCGTTCACAGGGCCACTTCGACCAACTGTATGTGGACTACTACCGACGGGACCTGGCCGCAGGAAGGCTCACGCGAGAGCAAGCCGCGGAACTGACGAAGTTCTACTTCGAGAAGTACCTGGCCATCGGGTTCAAGGCTGGCAACAACATCTGCTTCGGCGGTTGGCGGCAGGACGGCACGGACGTCTGCAACGAGCTGACCGAACTCGCCTTCGAAGTCTTCGCCGAACGGCAGGCGATCGACCCCAAGTTCTCCTTCCGGCTGAATCCCCACACTCCCGACCGCTACCTGCTCGCCGCCGCCGAATGCGTCCGGAACGGCCAGACCGGGATCGTCTTTGCGAACGACGAAGCTGCCTACGAGATGTTCCGGCGCGCCGGCAAGGCCGAGGACGAACTGATCGACTTCGTGCCCATCGGTTGCTACGAACCCGCGATCATGGGGAAAGAGCTTTCCTGCACCATGAGCGCGCTGCTCAACCTGCCCCGCATCCTCGAATACGTGTTCGCCGAACCCGGGATCCCCGGCAGTACCGCGGAGGTCGTGGCCCGCTACCAGGGCATTCTCGCAGGGGTGATTGACGAGGCTCTGGGGCAGACGCGCTGGTGGGAGGAGCGCTGGAAACAGGTGAACCCCTCGCCGGTGCTCTCCGGAACCATGGATTCCTGCTTTGAGAAGGGGCGGGATGTCTCCAATGGCGGGACCAAGTACAGCACGTCCGGGGTGATGTGTGCCGGTTTGGGGACGGTGGCCGACTCCTTCGCCGCCATCGCCTACCTGGTCTTCGAGCATGGGCTCTGCTCCTGGGACGAGCTCCGCCGCTGTCTGGAACGCAACTGGGATGGGGCCGAGGAACTGCGCCTTGTCGCGCAACGGAAGGCACCCAAGTGGGGCAACGACCTCGCGGCGGTCGATGAGTTGGCCGTCGATTTGGCGAGCTACACGGCCGGGCTGATCAACCGGACCCCGAACCAGCGCGGTGGGCATTTCCAGATGGGCTGCTGGTCCATCGACTACAGCGTGACC
Organism: Victivallales bacterium; assembly: GCA_018648945.1. Next base: position 163 of record JABGQJ010000500.1, on the reverse strand, counting down.
TTTGGGAAGCAAACCAAGGCCACCCCGGACGGACGGAGGAACGGCGACCCCATCGCCAAGAACCTGGATGCCTCCATCTCCCGCGACACGCAGGGCATCACCTCGTTGATCAACAGCGTGGGCAAGCTCGACCACGCCGACTTCCCCGACGGCTCGGTCCTGG
>JABGQJ010000050.1:7981-20079 GCA_018648945.1 Victivallales bacterium | reverse complement strand
GACATGCGTGGAGCTGGCTCTGATGGCGGGCGCCCTGCCTGATCTGGAACGGGACGCGCCGTATCTCGCGTTCTGCACGCCTTCGCGATGGTCCGACGCGCGTGATTGTGTCGTGGCGCTGACTGTCTCCTCCCCCGCCGAGTTCTTCCAAAGCCCCCCCAGCATCTTTGAGATCGCCTACAGCGCTCCGCCTGCCGGTCCTCAGGACACTTCCGAGTCCAGCTAGTCCACTTGGTCCACGGCCTGCCTAGACAGGCTTCCGGCTACTTGCCAGGCATGATCTCGATTCGGGCCACCGTCGAGCCCGCTTCGCCGGGAAGGAGGATCACGGGGAGGGGCTTGGCGTCCTTGACGACGAAGGGGAGGGAGGTGACGCAGGGCGAGATGGTCTTCTTTGCCTTAGGATAGGTCCGGAGGCTGGCACCGTTGATCCAGAGATGGAAGGCGTCGGTGTCGGTGTCGATGGCGTAGGCGAAAGGCCTGGCGATGTAGCGACCGGGGGGAAGCTGGATGGTGCATTCGGCTTGGGCATCGACGGTGGGGAAGGTGATGCCGGTTTGCTTCCCGGGCAGTTCCTTTGGGACGGCCCCCGCGAAGAGGACGAACTGGGCGGGGTTCAGGACATAGCTGCCGTTGGCATTCTTGGCGAGGGCGATGGTGGGCAGGTTCTTGCTGCGTTGCTTGAAGGAGACGCGCCGGATCTTGGGGACGGGCTGGGGGTTGGGGATGCGGGTCACATTCGCTTCGTCGCCCTTCATCCAGCGGGGGCCGACCTGCTCGGAGGTCAGGGGGCCCCGCGTGGGTTTGGTGCCGCCGATCTCCTCGGACCCGAGATCCGGTTTCGGGTCGCGTTGTTGCCCGTAGGCGTCCTGGTCGAGTCCGGGGATGGCTTGGTTCACATCCCGGAAGTTGGGGGAGGGCGGGTCCTTCAGCGGGCTGGCATTGGTGGGGCGCCAGACGCCGTTTTCGACTTGCAGTTTGGGGTCTCGGCTGGCGATGCCTTCGGCTTCGAGGCCGGGGACGGCTTCGCCTGTGGCCCAGACGACGTTGTTGCGCCAGGTGGTGGTGTGCGACCCGTCGTCACGGACGAGTGTGCCCCGGTTGCCGACGACCACATTGCCGATGAAGTCGTTGAAGGTGGGAATCAACTCCCACGTGGTGGAAGAGTGGGGGTTTGCCCGACCGATGTAGATACCGTGCCCGCCGCAGTTGATGACCGTGTTGTGGGCGACGACACAGAAGTTGACCGGACCGTAGTGGCGGGCACCGTTGGGCAGATAGATGCCGTCGCGGGAGCAGTCCTGAATGTGGTTGTTCACGATCACATGCCCGCTGCTGTGCACGCGAATACCGCCGCTGTTACCAAGCATGAAGTTCCCCTCGACTCGGGCCCGCTCCCCGCCGCGCAGCACTAGCATCGCCCCGCATTGGCGGAAGGTGTTGTAGCGATAGGTGTTGTCGCTACTCTTGTTGGAGATGATCTCGGCGTCGCCGTTGGCCCGCTCGAACAGGCAATGCTCGACCGTGGTGTACTGCGAGCTACGGTCCGAGAAACCGCCCTGGCCAATCTGCACGGCCTCCTGGCCATTCGACGCGCGCCGCTTGATGTCCTTGTAGTAGTTCCACGAAAAGGTGTTGTGGGTATTCGCCCAGTCGTTCCGCCGAATGGCAATGGACATCCCGATGGAGAGGTTGCCACGCATATAGCAGCGGGTGACCAGGCTGTGCTGGGTGCCCTTGCTCAGGTAGACCAGCGGGGGATAGCTGCTGGTCGGCGAACCACATTCGATGAAGGCGCAATCCGACAGGACGCAGTGCTTCGCTCCGGACAGAACCACGATGAGGCTCCCCCAGGCCTGATCGAAGACCAGCCCCCGCACATGCACATAGCTGCCCCCGAAGGTGAGCTGACTCTTGCCCGTGAAGCGCACCTGCCCGGGTGTTTGGGCGCGCAGTACCACGGGTTTCTCTGCGGTTCCCTCTGCCTGGAAGGAGAGCTTGGTGTCGGTGTAGAGCCCGTCCGCCAGAACGACCACATCCCCCGGCTTGGTCTTCGCCATGGCTGCGGGGACGCCCGTCGGAGTGGCAACCCGAATCTCCGCGGCGGGAAGCAGGGCGCAGAACAGCGCGGAACTGAGCAGGAATCGCAGGTTCATGGGTCTCTCCTGGCGGAGCTAGTCTAGTGAGACGTTGGTGGCGCCTTCGAGCAGCAGGTAGATGGGTTCCGGACCGAGGGTGAGGGCGCTGGCTGGGGCGGGGATGGCGTTGCCCATGGGGTCGACGAGTGTGGCGCGGCGGGCATCCGTGCGGAGGGCGGTCTCGGCCTTGCCGCCCTGCGCAAAGCCGGCGAGGAGCTTGCCCTTGGGATGGTTGAAGAGGGTCAGCAGCGTCCGCTTGCCGTCGGCTTCCTGATTGAGCAGGATGCGGTCGAGGGTGCAGCCGGCCATCGTCTTGACCAGCGCGGCCAGCGCGCCGTACTGGAAGCGGGGGGACAGGACGTAGCCGTGGAGGAGCGTCCAGCCGTTGCCATCGGTGTTGCGACCTGGCTTGGCGTGGAAGACGAGGCTGTACTGGAGCCAGCCACGCTCGCCGTTCGACCAGGAATGGAGGATCTTCTGCATCACCTCGACCCAGGACGTCACTTCCCGGTCTGGCCGCCAGGCGCAACTGCCGCCCTCGGTCTGCACGAAGGGGCGACCGGTGAAGCCAGCCTGTCGCACGGCCCCTTCCTCCGCCTTGCGCCAGTCGGTCATGTCTTTGGTGAGGGCCCCGTGGAAGTGATAGGGCCACCACTGAGCGGCGGGTGCCAGGTCGCGCGAGAAGGCGCTGTACCAGGCAGTCTGGTGGGCCTTCACGCGGGCATATTCCTCGGGGTTCTCCCGTCTGCGCATGGCTAGATCGGCTCCCGGCGGGCAGGTGCCCCCGTGGACGACGGGCAGATCGGGCTTCGCGGTGCGGAACACCTTGGTGCCATAGTTCACCAGCCATTGGTACTGCTCGCGGGTTCCCGCCCAGAACTCGTGGTGGGCGGGTTCGTTGCCCAACTCGACCATGAACACACTGGAGTTGTCCCCCTTGACGAGGTGCTCTGCCAGGTAGTCCATGTCCGCAGCCCAGCGTCTGAACACCTTCTGGTTGAGTTTGAGCGTGGCCCCCTGGAAGGAGTCCCGGAAGAGCTGGACTTTCATGTCGGCCTGCATGTCGTGTTTGCGGAGCAGGCTGTAGACTTCGTCTTGGATCGGCCAGTCGTTCCGGCTGGTGGGCTTGTGCGGGAAGCAGCCGAAGTAGTCGGTGCGCAACACGGTTAGTCCACAGCGTGCCCCGAGTTCCACGACCCGGTCCACGGCGTCCTTGGCAGTCAGGTCCGCGTAGGGGGCGCGGTCGCGGTAGAACCAGGGCGGCCAGCGGTAGTAGCGACGGGGGAAGAAGCACGAGCCCAGGAAGTAGTCGTTCGTGCGTCGCCAATCGCGGCGGGCTGCGGTGACGTCGGGCACGATGCTGAAGCCGCGTAGGAGGCGACTGCGCAGCTCCTTCCCCTCGTAGGCGTCCAGCGTGAGCAACCAAGTGCCATAGCCGTTAACGGCCATCGCCGCGACTTCGTCCACCGGTCCCGGCCCGAAGCTCTGGGAGGCGACGATTTGGCCGTGCCAGTCCCACACGCACAGCACAACGCGGTCAATCCCGGGGCGGCCGGGGAATTCCATTCGGAAGGCCACCGCCTCACCGGTCTTGTGGACCCAGCGGTAGTCCTGGTACGCCTTGCCGTTCCACGGGCGCAAGGAGAGCCCCAATTTGGCATGGCACTCCTCCAGTACGTTACTCTTGCCGAGGACATACAGCTTCGCGACATCGACCGCGGCGACTGGCGGGCTGGTGGGGCTCACGACGATGCGAGTTGCCCCCAGAGCCGAGTTGGCGGCGATGAACAGGGACGCGAGGGCGATCATGGGGCAGAGGCGGGAGGGCATGCTGGCATTCTCATTGTGCTCAGACAGAGCAAGGGCGATCTTCTGCCACGGAGCGCTGGGCGGCGGCGAGGATGCGTTGGAGGTGGAGGCCCTCGGCGAAGGTGGTGGTGGTGGGCGTGTCGGTCTCGATGGCCTGGTAGAAGTCCTTGAACTGGGCGGCAAGGATGGCACCGCCATCGAGGGGCAGGGAGACGGTCTCCTCCCCGGGCCAGATGGTGAGCCGGTCGTCGGTGATTTCGGCGTAGCCAAGGGTGCCGGTGACCTCGATCCGGATGTCCTCGCGGGGGAGGCGATAGGGGAGGCGCCCCACCGTGACGTGACCGACGGCATGGCCGCCAAATTCCAGATTCAGTTCGGCCCAGTCTTCCGCGCCGACCTCTTCGTACTCCTTGTAGAAGCAGTTCCGAGTGGACGCATAGACGGTGCGGGCAGGTTGTTCCATCAGGTGGCAGAGGGTCACGAGGGCGTGGCTGCCGATGGTGGTCATCTCGGCGCTGGGAATCTCGGACCGCCATTGTTCGGTGGGCTGGAAGCCGGGGTAGACGCCGCCCATGAAGTGGAAGCGAACCGAGGCGGCTCTGATCTCGCCCAGGCGGCCCTGCGCGATGGCATCGAGGAGATGGGCCACCAAGGGACGGGGGTGGTAGCCGCAGAGCATGAAGCCCGCGCCGGGCGAGGCGTGTTCAGCGGCGACGATCTGCTCGGCTTCCTGCACGGTGAAGGCGAGGGGTTTGTCGGTGACCACATGCTTGCCCGCTGCCAGGGCGGCGAGGATGACCTCGGCCTTGCGCTTGGGGCAGACCATGGCAGAGACGATGTCTACGGACGGGTCGTCGATCACGGCTTGCCAATCGGGTCTGAACTCGGCCCCGAGCCGTTCTGCATAGGCGGTGCCGACAATCTCCGGAGAACCGGCGTAGTTGGCAGCGCCCATGGACGCGTCGGTCGCCACCGCCACCACGCGGGCATCCCCAGCCTGAAGCAGGGCGTGTTCCAGGCTGTGGCAGCCCCAGACACCGACCCCGATGACGCCGATCCCGTAGGTCATCTGTCCGCCCCCCAGGTGTGGCACTCGCCGCCGCTTCGCAGCAATGCCTCCATGCAGCGACACGTGTCCGCGAGGAGAGGAGGTCGCTCAACGCCGTCGCGGATCTCCGCCGCGAAGTCCTTTATGGCCCGCCGGAACGAGTCCACGACCGCAGTTGTGGGACTCGCGAAGGTTTCGATCGGTTTCAGCCAGTAGACCGGCAACTCGCTCGGGTCGTTGCCGGGGTCGAGGAGTGGCGAGTCAAGGGGTGCGGTGCGGAAGACGCGAGCCTGTTCTGCTCCGTAGTCGAGCCGAATCTCGCCTTCGGTGCCGATGAGGGTCCGTTGCATGCCGCCGGGCAACCCCTCGGCCAGGAGCATGGTGTTGTACTCGAAGCGGCAGCTTACGTCCGGGCCGAGACGGAACAGGCCGCACCAGTAGTTGGGTCCTTCGCCGAGTAGGTCGGCAGCCCCGGCGAAGTTCCGCGTCGTGTTCACCTGCACGGAACTGGGGAAGGCGTCGGCATAGAAGCAGGCCTCGTCCAGCCAGTGCAGGCCGTTGTGGACCCAGACGCCGCCCATCTCGGCGGCGAGATAGGGACTGCTTGGGTCGCCGATGGGGAAGCGATGGCCCCGGTACTGGATGCAGACGTGGCGCAGGCCACCGATGAGTCCTGCATCGAGGCCCCCCCGCACCGTGCGGACCTGCACGGTATGGCGGTTGTTGAGCAGGATCTTGAGCCGCCCGGCCGATCGGGCGGCTACCCGCTGCAGCTCCTGCAGGTCGTCGAGATTCGTGCAGATGGGTTTCTGGAGGAGCACGTGCTTGCCAGCAGCCAGGGCCTGGCTGGCGTGTGCCAGGTGGCACCAGTCGGGCGTGGCGATCTGGACCATCTCGACTTCTGGATCGGCCAGCATCGCGGCGTAGTCGGTAGTGCCGCGGACCCCACAGTCGCGAGCGACTTCGTGGACGCCGTCAAGCCGGTCGCAGAGGGCGACCAGACGCACACTAGCCGTTGCCTGACAGGCGGGGATCTGGCAACTCGTGGCGATGTTGGGTCGTCCGGCCCCGAGGATCCCGACGCCGATAGGGGGTTGGCTCGACTGCATAGCGACTCCTCTATGGTGTAGCCAGAACCCTAGATCCGCGACGGGGGGGGATCAAGCCGGAGGACCATGCAGAACCACGATCTCGGGTGGACAGAGGATCCGGCGGCGGAGCCAGGGCGCGCCTGTCTCGCCGCAACCGGTGCTGACGTACAGCAGCGTGCCGTCGGTGCGTTCGAACCACCCCTTGTCGAACTGCCGACCATAGATGGAAGAGGTGTAGATCGCCCCGATCAGGGGGAGGCGGAACTGGCCGCCATGGGTGTGCCCGGCGAGCACCAAGTCCCCGATGTACTCGCTGCTGCTCCCGGCCGGACCGTCGGGCGAGTGCCAGAGGACAAGCACCGGCTTGCCGGCTTCGCGACAGGCGGGGAGGATGTCTGTTCTGGGGCTGCCGTGGCGGGGGTCATCGAGTCCGGCGACCAGGAATGGACCGAGATCCTTCGCTTCGTTGCGCAGATAGGTGAAGCCGATCCTGGCAAAGGTATCTTGCCAGAAACGATCGGGCAACCAGGAGTGGGCGCATTCGCGGTTGCCCGGCACCGCCAGCTTCCCCTGTTTGGCGCGCAGGGCAGAGAGGCCGTCCAGGGCGGGTTCGAGATCGGTCAGGTGGCAGCAGAGGTCGCCGCCGAACAGGATCCAGTCCGGCTCTTCGGCATTGATGGTGTCCACCAATTCGGGGAGGCGTGTGGGTCGCCCGTGCCAGTAGTGCAGATCGGAAAAGAAGACCAGCTTCTGGGAGATGCCGGCGAGGTGCGGCCATGGGTACGAGACCACACGCAAGCGACCACTGCGTTTCTCCCCAAAGGGGAGCACGCGGCGACGGGACCATTCGGGAGCCGTTGCCTGACCGAAGTGCATCGCGGACACCGTGACCGCGCTAGCGGCCCCCCTCCAGGCGTTCAGCGGCCTTCTCGGGAAGGCCCGCTTCGCGAATCTGCGCCTGCGCCTGGGGCACGTCGTACGGCACCCGGATCAGCTCCACCTCCCGCTCCTCCACGCGGAGGAAGGTGAACGCCGCCCGCGGATCCTTGTCGCGCGGTTGGCCCACCGAACCCACGTTGACCATCACCTTGTCCGCTTCGGGGATGACTGCCTTGCGCAGGTATTTGACGGCGACCTGCCCAATCTCCGCGTCGTACAGCCCGATGGCTGGCACATGGCTGTGGCCGCAGAAGCCAAGGGGGACATCCTGGTGGGCGAAGCTGCTGGCGAAGTGCTCCGGCTTGTTGCAGTAGATCCACGGCTTCGGGCCGAAGGCACCATGGACGAAGCTGAAGTCGAGCTCCTCCACATCGAAGCGCATGGACAGTCCGGCCAGCCATTTGAGCTGATCCATCGACAGCTGCGTCTGGGTCCATTCCACGGACAGGCGTACCTCTTCGCGCAGGCGTCCCACCCGGTCATCCATGAGCAAGGTGACGTACTGGTCGTGGTTGCCGAGGAGGCAGGGGATCTCCCGCTCGCGCAGCAGGTCGATGCACTCCTTGGGGCGAGCCCCGTAGCCCACGATGTCGCCTGCGCAGACGATCATGTCGCAGCCCTGCTCATCGATGGTGGAGAGAACCGCCTCCAGAGCGATGGAGTTGGCGTGGATGTCGCTGATAACGGCCAGTTTGGTCATGGCAATCTCTGTCCGGTTGCGGGATTTCTCCGGTGCGTTCCGGAGGTTGGCGCGGGGCGTTGGTCGGGAATACAGTAACGCCCGGTTGCGAACCCCTCAACCGCATTGCTGGCTTAGCCCTAAATTGGAGCCCATCGCAGGCCCATGTCCAGACGTGTTTTCACCTACCTTGCCCTTGCCTTGATCTGCCTCCTCTTCGGGGCGTTCTTCTTCTTTCCCATCCTCCAGGTTCTGCGCGGCGGCTTCACGAACCAGAAGGGCCAGTTCACTCTGGTTTACCTGCTGGAGGTGTTCCGCAACCGTCTCTATCTGGAAGGCTTGTGGAACTCGTTCCGGCTGGCCGTCTGCACCACGGGCCTGTCTCTGCTGATTGCCGTACCACTCGCATGGCTGGCCGACCGCTTCGATTTCCGGGGCAAGCGCTGGCTGAGTGGCGCGCTGCTTCTGCCCATGATTCTGCCGCCTTTCGTGGGGGCTCTCGGGATGCAGGCGATCTTTGGGCAGATGGGGGCAGCGAACATCCTGCTGGGCCGCCTGGGGTTCGCTGGCGGCATCAACTGGCTGGGCGGCGGCTTCTGGGGCGTGGTGGCGATGGAGGCCCTGCATCTCTACCCAATCCTCTATCTGAACTCGGTGGCTGCCCTGGCCAATGTGGACCCGCAGCTGCTGGAGGCCTCCGCCGACTGTGGCTGCGTGGGGTTCCGTCGGCTTCGCCGCGTCGTGTTGCCGCTGATCATGCCTGGGATCTTCGCGGGCAGCACGATCGTTTTCATCTGGTCCTTCACCGAGTTGGGGACGCCGCTCATGTTCCACTATGGGCGGGTGACTGCGGTGCAGGTGTTCGATGGCATCAAGGAAGTTGAGGGCAACGCCATGCCCTACGCGTTGGTGACGGTGATGATGGTCGTGGCTGCCTCGCTCTATCTGCTGGCCCGAATGACATTCGGGCGCCAGGCATACGCGATGACTTCGAAGGCCGGTGTGGCGTCGTCTGCGCGTCGCTTGCGTGGTTGGGCGGCGGCGGGGGTTGTGGCCGTGTTCTCTCTCGTCGTCTTTATCAGCATCCTGCCCCATCTGGGCGTCATCGGCCTGTCTCTCAGTCGCTGCTGGTATGGGACTGTGCTGCCCACCGGGCTGACTGGTGAGCACTTTGGGGCCGCGCTGGGACACAACCTGACCGTGCCGAGCATCCTCAACAGTGTTCGCTATGCTGGCTTCGCGGTTTTGCTCGCGATGGTGATGGGAGTGTTCGTGGCACTCGTGGTCGTGCGTGGTCGAGGCCGCGGGCGTTGGCTGGTGGACTCCCTGGCGATGCTTCCCCTGGCCGTGCCCGGCCTGGTCCTGGCCTTCGGCTACGTGGCGATGACCCGGAGCGGCCGCTTCTTCAGTTTCCTGGACCCCATCCGCGACCCGAGCATACTGCTGGTCGTGGCCTACGCCGTGCGGCGTCTGCCGTATGTGGTTCGGGCCTGTGTCGCTGGCCTGCAGCAAACCTCGGAGACCTACGAGGAGGCGGCGGCCAGCCTGGGGGCTGGACCGGTTCGGCGATTCCGGCGAATCACGATGCCGTTGATCAGCGCCAATCTCATCGCGGGCGGGATTTTGGCCTTCAGTTTCTCGATGCTGGAGGTGTCCGACTCCCTGATCCTGGCTCAGAAGACTCGCTTCTTCCCCATCACCAAGGCCATCTACGAACTCTCCATGCTGCTGGGTAACGGGCCGACTCTGTCGGCGGCGTTGGGGGTGTGGACCATGGTGTTCCTGGGGGCTTCTCTTCTTGTTGCTTCGCGTTTGCTCGGGAAGCGGCTTGGGGCTCTGTTCCGTGTGTAGACGATGTTCGGAGAATCGACCATGAGACCGGGCATCCCCCGCTTGCTGCTCCCTGCCGTCGCCGTGTTGCTGTCCACTCTGGCCAGCACCATCGTGCTGGGGCAAGAACCCACTGCCGCGCCGACGGGCTCCTGGTTCTACGATATCGAGACCCCATTGCGCCTCAGCGGCCAGCATGGCTCCGCTCTCTGCCGAATGGCGTGGCGCGCCTTGAGCTCGGGGCAGGTGGGCAGCCGGAAGGCGAACCCAACCGGAACACCGCGCGCGGTCTTCGTGTCGTGGTCGGACGGGGTGGAGAGCGCCCATGTCGTTCACGGCGTGGGCACGGGGCCGGTCGATGCGCTGCGAGCTGCTCTTGCCACCGTCCCGGCGGCCGACTTCCCCCATGACACGCTGCACTGGCTGAAGGTGGATGTGGTGCAGACTGTGGTGACTATTCCGCGGCTGGCGGAGAAGAAGCTCCCGAATGGGCGGCGTGAGGTAGTGAGGATTCCCGGTTTCTATGCCCGTGAGTCCGTGCTGCCGATGCCCAGCGTGATCGGGATCGCCTTTTCGCACAGCAGTGGCCTGGCGTTCCTCCCCGAGGAACTGATGGGACGCTCGATGCTGGGTCCCAAGAACCGGTTCTCGGGCACCTCCTATGCGACTCGATTGACCAGGGAGAAGCGGTTTGAGGATATGGTGCGGTGGGGGCGCATGGTGGCTTTGCCGCTACCACAGAAGATCTCCTTCTTCGAGACCCAGGCGTGGTTCTTCGACGGTTCCGAGTGCGTCCCCTTGTACCGGGGCCATCGCCTGTATGATGGCCCTACCCGCGAGCAACTGCGGGCCATCGCCATCCAGGCCGCGACCCGACTTGCAGGCATGGTCGATGCCGAAGGGCATGTTGTCGCGCCCGTTCCGGAATGGCTTGGGGAAACGGACGGTAGCCTCCGCCCTTTCGACTGCGCGTTGGTTATCCTCGCGCTGTCTCAGGCGGCCCACCTTGCCGAAGACCCCGCCCCGCTTGTGGCGGCGGCAGAGCGCCTCGCCAAGCCCCTCATCGCCCGCCTGCATCGGTTTGGCAAGGGCAAGAAGATGGCCTGCCTGATTGAGGAGGACGAGAATCAGGACACGGGGGGAACATGGCAGGTCGTCCGCTTGGGCACGAATGCCCTGTCCGCTCTTGCTCTCTGCGGCTTGGCAACGCATGGCGACGCCAAACGCCACGATGTGCCCCTGGCCGGGCTGACGCGCTACCTACTGATGCAACGCCAGGCCGATGGCAGCTTTGCCGGGCAACGGCGGTGGCCCGAAGGAACGCTGATCGGCGGGGAGGACCGGACGGCGGGGAGCATCGCCGTCTGCGCCATGGTCGCGCTCTACGAGAAGACGAATGAGCAGCTTTTCTGGTCCGTGGCCTCCAAGGCCTTCCAGGTGATGCTGCCGAAGGTGGAGAAGACGCCTATGGGACAGCTGACGAATGACGAATGGTTCCTCCGCGCGGCGGCCGTCTGCTCCACTTACGGCTGGGAGCCACGGAGTGTCGTGCAGGCTCAGCGCTACGCCTTGGGGGTCGTGACGCAGCAGGACCACCATCCCGCCTTTCCCGATATGTTCGGCAGTGTCAAGAGACTGCCTTCGGCCACGGCATCCGCCAGCCAGACCGGATTGATCGCCGTGGCGGCGCGGTTGACCTGGGACGGGGGGCGGAAAAGTGCGGCCAAGGAGATGCTGGCCGAGTCTCGGGCCAGCCTGATTGCCCAGTTGCAGGGCCGCATGACTGGCGTCGAATCCATGTACCTTCCCGAGCCCCAGCGCTACCCTGGGCTCTTCCGTGACCACGTGCGCGGACACGGATTCGACCTCCAGTCCCAATACGTGCAGATTTCGAGTCTATGCGAGTTGTTCAAGGCGATGAAGCGGATGAAGCTCGAGAGCCTGCAAAGCGACTCTCTCCTGGCTTCGAAGAGGCTCGACACGGAGCTGCAGGCGGCGCGGGCGAGTCTGGAGCGCTACCCGCTCTTGCTCGGGGACTTCGACGGCACGCTGCAACGGCATGTCGTGGTCTTGCCCGGGCGGACCGCGGAGCCGCGCAGCGGCGAACCCGTCGTCGTCCCAGCCCGTGACTGGGATGCTCCGCTCCCAGGGGCTGGCGGCACCCGGCAGCGGACCATACCGGTCGTGCGCCCAGTGCAACCGAGACGCTAGGGCGCTCCATTCTGAAAGCCAGGGCAGCAGCCCCGATGCCGCGAGGCACGAACTGAGGTGTGGGCAAGGGGAGCACTATGCCCGGCATCTCTCACGCCTCGACACTGTCTCCGCTGGGGGGCGCGGAGGCGAATCGGTGGCACGAGACGCGCCAGCGGCAGGATGCTTCTCGTCGTTCATCGAGCCAGGCTTGGGTCTGTGCAGGGCTGGCATGGGCCGCGAGCTGGGCGATCTCGGTGTCTGTGCTGCGGAAGAGGGCGGCGTTCGTCTGGTCGGCGAAGGTGGGCAGCAGGGCTTGACGGGCGCGAGCGAGCCGCCGCATGGAGAGCGTGTGGCGGCTGCCCTGGAAGAGG
>JABGQJ010000050.1:0-7883 GCA_018648945.1 Victivallales bacterium | reverse complement strand
GAGGCAGATGATGAGGGGAAGCCAGAAGGGCCACTGGATCAGGCTAGGGAAACGGAGGATCTGGAGCAACCGGCCGGCGAGGATCGCGAAGGCGGAGCCGAGGAAGGAGTAGGAGTCCCATTGGCTGCGGAAGATGCCGCCCAGAAGGCGGCGGAAGGAACTGGTCGAGGTGCGGTAGGCGAAGGTCTCCTCGTGCTCGACGCTGTCGAGTCCCAGGCGAGCGATGTGGCACAGTTCGTGGGCGAGGAGTTCGCTCCGGCGATAGATGAGCCAGCGTTCGGCGGTCGCAAAGGCACGGCGGATGATGAACAGGGCGAAGAAGTCCGGGTAGAAGAAGTAGGCGCAGCCGCCAAAGAGGATCGCGCCGCGGGGGTTGATGAAGAAGCCGGGCACCCAGTCGATCTGGAAGCCGAAGAGTTGCTGGGTTAGCTGCCGGGGTTCGGCGAAGATCTCGGGAGGGATTCGCTGGCTTTGCTCAACGGCGAGATCTTCGACCTCGTAACGACCAGTGCCGGCCAACTCGGCGTCCATCTTTGCGATGTTTGCTTGCAGGCAGCGAAGGCGTTTGCCATAGTCCTCGAGAGATTCGTCGGCACCGATCAGCAGGCCTTGCCCGTCAAGTTCGGCAAGGGCCTCGAGATCACCGGTCTCGGCGCGCTGGAGGAGTTCTTCGTTGATCATGCCTGGAACTATAGAGGGCAGGGCGCGAAAAGGAAACCGCTCTGCGAGTGGATGATGACTCGCCGAGCGGTTGATTGGGGCTGGATGGGGCTACGGGGCGGGTACGCCGCCGGGAGCAGCGCCGGGGGCGCCGCCGGGAGCTGCGCCGGGGCCGCCGTGCCCGCCCTGCATGCGCTTGGCGAAGGCGACCAAGTCGCGGATGTCCTGGACCGTGACCTCAAAGGAAATGGTGAGCTTGTTCCCCTCGTTCGCGGTTTTCAGGCTCTTGGCGATGGCCAGTTGTTCGCCGGCTGCGTTGACGAGCTGCATCTTGGCCATGCCAAGACCCATGTCAAGCATGGTTTTGAGCTGGATGGCATTTTCGGGGCCCTCGAAGTCGCCGGTGATGGCGATCTTTGCCTTGTCGGTGGTGAGCGAGGAGAAGGCGGCGCCCTTGAGTCCGGCCAGAGCCATCATGGGGCCAGCGGCCATCGGGTTGCCGCCCGCATTGGCGGCCTGTTCGTCCATGAACTCGCGGTAGGCATCTGGCATGTCGAAGATGAGATAGCCCTCGGAACCGGCCGGAACGAGCGCTTTGGCGTTCTTCAGACCAACGCTACGCGGGGACGCACTCCCGGCGAGCATCCGATCGATCGCTGCCTTGACCTGCTCGCCTTGGCCAAAGTAGATGGCCTGACCGTCGGCGGGGAGGGCTACGTAGAGGTCCGCCAGCACTTTCCCTGCTTCAGGAGGCATGTCTGCGGCGAAGTCCGCCGCATCGAGATTGACGCTCAGCATGGGCACGCCCTTGTAGACGGTCTCGTTGATCTCCACCTGCTCGCCCTCTTCGGCGGCAGCCTTGGTGATGCCCTCGCGGATGGTGGCGGCCTTGATAGGTTTGGCGAGAGCCATGGCCAGAAGCCCAGGCACCTTGGTCTCCTCGGCGTTGGGCTCGATGCTGCGAAGGCTGACGGCACCGACGATGGCGGTCAGGTCTTCCTCCTCAATCCCGATGCTCTTCAGGAACGCCTCGAATTTCTCGCCTGCGGCAAGCGCCTCGACATCCATATCCTCCTTCAGTTCGTCCTCCAGTTGCTTGGTCGCCTCGTGGAACGCTGTCTTGCGCGCCTTGGCGACGTTGATGACGATCTCGAGGTCTGCACCGGGCACACGGACGGCGCCAAGGGCTGTCTTGACGGTTCCGGCGGCAAAGCTGCTGCTCGTGGCGAGAATCGCGACGAAGGAGAGGCACGTGCCTAGAAGGCGGGCGAGGGGGGTAGCCATGATGTAGGTTCTCCGGTCCGTTGACAGGGGGGCGACAAGTGGGGGGCGGGATGGACCGCCGTCGCTAGCGGGACCCGCGTCCATATTCTCTTCAGCTTGCATGGAATCCCTAGCCTTCCAGGCGACGCCGACGATTCGGCTGGGGGCGCGGGAACCCAAAGGTACTCCATGGCGCACGCGGCGTCAACCCGGTTCTTCCATAGACAACGACGTGCAAGTCGTTGTGGTAACGAACCCATCGGCGTCGATTGTGCCAGGGCCAAGGATAGTCGCCGTCGTCTTCCCCGCTTCGCGGCAGCGGATCTCCAGCGTTCCAGAGGCCCCGGGGGAGAGCGCCGTCCCGTCCGTGCCGATGGTGCGCATGCGGGTGCCGGGGACCGGCAGGCCAGCTGAACCGGGGCGTTGGCCGTCCTGACGGATGCTCCCGTCGACCGCGTCGGGGAGTTCGGCGATGAGGGGGGTGATCCCGTCGTCGGCGAGGACGACCGTGTGGACGGGCTGGCCCAAACTGGTCTCGAGGGCGGTACGTTGGTCAGGTGCGAGGGGACCAAGGGATATGACCAGTCGCCAGTCACTGATAGCGATTCCCGCCAGGACAGCGGGGTCGGCGATGAGGATCGTGCCGGGAAGCTGGTTCCCAATGCGACAGCCGCTGAACAGGGAGCACCAGGGCGCAAAGGGGGGAGGCGAGGGGTCGAGGAAGGCCAGGTCATCGTCGGTCGTGAGACGAAACGCGTCGGAGAAGCGCCGCGCGGCTTCGAGGATCTGGTCGGCACCGTAGGCATGGTCGGCGGTGCGGCAGAGGATGTGTCGGGCGGCGCGGGCGTGGTCCATGCCCAAGCGCCGCAGGAGGGAGCGGGCAGGGAGGAAACGGAGGCTGATCCGCGCGCTCAGGCGAGAGGAAAACGAGGGGCTGAGCGGGAAGTCAGGCGTGCCCAGGCTGGGGTTCGCGGGATCGCCCGTGAGATCGATCGTCTTGCCGAGGAGAGCAAGGGTGTCGCAGGCGCGGGCGGCAGTCGATGGCGAGAGTTCGGGAGAGACTGCGACGTGATCGTGGTCACGGAGGCGGGAGCGGAGTTGCCTGGCGCAGGCGATGGCATCAACGGCGCGGCGCAGCAGGTGAGGGCGGCAACTGGGAGGCAGGTAGCGCTTGTTTTCCTGGAGGCCTTTTGCGCGACGCAGAAGAAGCAGGCCTGGCGAAGATGCCCCGGGGGTCGGCTCGTCTGCTGCGAGGAGAAGTTCGCCCACCTGTTCGCGGACAGCCCACGATGGGGTGTCCGCAGGGAGTGGCTTGCCGATGCGGGCCGTAACCGGCCAGCGCAGCGGTCGATTCAGCCAGCGCCAGAGGCCATGCTGGCCCGGCGCTCCCCACCGGAAACTGAGTTGGTCACCCCAGAGGCCACCGAGGGCCACGGGGATGATGGGCGCATCCAGTCGCCGCATGATCACCTCGATCCCCCTGCGGAACGGCAGGAGCACGCCGAGACGGGAGATCATGGATTCCGCAAAAATGCACACCAAGTCGCCGTCCTTGATGGCTTCGGTGGCCTCCCGCAGCGAGGAAATGAGTTCCCTGGGGGAGCCCTGATCAGTGATCGAGATGCAGCGCAGGCGTTTGCCGAAGAAGCGGAAGAATGGCTGCTCGTAGAAGGACTTATGCATGAGAAACCGGATCGGGCGGCGCAGGGCGCTTTGCACCAGCGGCGCATCGGCGAAGGAGATGTGGTTGCAGACCAGGAGGGCACCGCCGCTTTCCGGGATGTGTTCTGCACCCTCGACGCTGAGCTTGTAGAAGGGCGCGGGGACCGCCCACATGGCAAAGCGCGAGAGGAAGGAGGGCTCGCGGCGGAACATGACCACGAGCACGGCGAGGGCGGAGAGCCCGGTGAACATGAATACGTGGCTGGGCTGCACGAATGGCGGGAGGAGCACCAGAGCGAGGATGCCGGCGGCCAGAGTCATGGCGCTGAAGGTCACGAAGTTGTTGGTGCCCAGATAGCGACCGCGACTGCCGGGTGGGCTGTAGCGTTGAATCGCCGTGGCTAAGGGCAGGTTGAAGAAGCCAGCGCTGGCTCCCAGGCAGGCCAGGGTGGCGAGAGCGATGTAGGGGTGCCCCGGCAGGAACAGAAGCAGGCAGGAGAACAGGCCCATGCCGAGGGCACCAAGGGGGACCAGGCGGAACTCGATGTGGTCGCCGGAGATCCGCCCGGCCGCGGCACTGCCGAGACCGATGCCGAGGGCCACTGTGGCCTGCAGCAGGCCCACGAATCTCTCCGATGCCCCCATCTGGTTCTGGGCATACAGCAGGATGTTGAGCTGGAAGAGCGCGGCGAGGAACCAGAAGTAGGCGGTTCCGGCCACGCAGCGGCGCAGAATGCGGTGCTCGGAGATGTCGCGCAGTGTCTGCCAGATGGCGGGCAGCCCTCGCCCGGCTTGGCCGTTGGGCTTCGCTGCGGCTGGGGTGGGGGTGATCCACAGGCTGGTGAGAGTGCCGGTGACAGCCACAGCGATGCAGACGGCGGCCGCCCAGTGCAGGTCGGCTCCGTAGCTGCCAAGGGGGCCATCCGGGTTGCTGAGATAGGCCAGGCCCCCGCTGCTGGCCCCCCCCAGGACGATGGCGACAAAGGTCCACATCTGGACGTGCCCATTCCCTCGCGAGAGCAGATCGCTGGGCAGTGTCTCGGGCAGAAAACCATATTTGGCCGGGCCGAAAAAGGCGCTTTGCGCACCCATCAGGAACAGCAAGCCGAGCAGCAGGGGCAGGCACTTGAGGTAGAAGGCCACGAAGCCGGCGGACATGATGACGATCTCCGCCACCTTCACCCAGACCATCACTCTCTTCTTGCTGAAGTGGTCGGCAACATGCCCGGCCCAGGCGGAGAAGATCAGGAAGGGGAGGGTAAGCATCGCCCCCGCCAAGGGGATGTAGAGGCGGTCGCCCTGGCCCTCCTTCACCACCCGCGCAGCGAGGAAGCAGATGAGCAACTTGAACAGGTTGTCGTTGAAGGCCCCGAGGAACTGGGTCGCCAGGAAGGCCCGGAAGCCCAGGGAGCGCAGTGGCAATTCGGTTTGCCGGGTCACAAGGTCACCTCCGCGCCGCAGCCCGCGGCCCCCGCGCATGGTCGGGTGCGCGACCGTGAGAATGGCGCGCGGCAGGTGGGTGGGGCGGCAGGCATACGTCTGGGGTACCTCAAATCACAACGAGTGAGGCAACATAGCCGACCTTCCGTTGCTTTGCTGGTTGCTCGGATGCACATGGGGGGATAGACTGCGGCAAACCACAGGGGAGCCGTGCCATGCCTGAGATCCTGCCCGTCCGCGAGCTGTATTGCCCATCCCACTTCGGCAATTTCTACGAAGTCGCCATGCGCAACGAGATGCGCCAGGTGCTGGCCGAGGCCAAGTTCTGGGGGTACACGCGCTACTCGGACTGGTTTGACACCATCGATCTGAGCGACGTCTACGCGTCCGACCATCGGCATTTCGACACGCCGGAGGCGGTGTGGGCGCGCAAGTTCATGGGCTTTGAGGTGGCGGCTGAGCTGGGCCTGGAGCTGGGACTGGTCGTGACCCCGAACCATGTGTTCTGCAACCAGGTCACCCCCGCCAACGAGGCGACCAAGAGCGACCGGTTCTTCGGCCATCTCGTCTGCCCAAGCAAGCCAGGCGTTGCCGAGATGGTGCTGGCGAACTACCGCAACCTGTTTGAGGACTTCGCCCGCCGGGGCCTGCGGCTGACCTCGATCTCGGCCGGGGCCTATGACTATGGCGGCTGCGCCTGCGAGGCGTGCCAGCCCTGGATCGTCGCCTTCGGCAAGCTGGCCAAGGCCATCGTGCAGGTCGGCGAGGAGGTCTTCGGAACGGTACAGGCGGATCTCTGGGGCTGGTGGTGGACCGACGAGGACCATGAGGCCTTCGGGGAGTGGGCGGACCGGGAGGCACCAGGCCGCTTCCATGCCTTCGCGAACCATATTCTGTACGGTGAAGCCAGCTACCAGGTCCGGCGTCTGCCCGAGGGGGTGTCGGAGCGCGCCTTCGTGCACATCGGCTACGGTGAGGCGCCGGGGGTGGACACCTATGGGCATTACGGGGCCGTGGTTGCGCCCCGGCGGCTGGAGGCGACCTACCGGCACTTGGTCGAGCGCGGGGCCGACGGCTTCCTGGCCTACTCGGAGGATGTCTTTGACGAGATCAACAAGGCAATCATGGGTGGTCTCGCCTCTGGCCAGTTCGCCTCCGCCGATGCCGCATTGTGCGGGTACGCGAATCGCTATCTGGGTGGCGATGCCGAAGGCTGGGCGGACTGGCTGGCCCAACTTGGCAGGATCGAGGCCTTGGCCGCAGGACCGGCGCGCGCACGCTTCAATACGCTCAAGGCGGATTCCCGGCCAAGCGAGCGGTTGACCGCGCTCGAACTCAAACTCCAGATGCGCGAAGCAGACGAGGCCGTTCGGGGCGAAGGAGAGTGGACGCCCGACCGAATCCGAGCAGCGGATGCGTTCTTCGCAGCGAAGGAGAAGCTCTGGCGAGGCATTTGGCGACGGGGGTTATGTCGCCACATCTTCCGCTTCGACTGGAAAGTGCCGGAGTGGTACTCCGGCTATGCCCAGGCCACCAAGGCCCCCCCGCATCCAGAGCGCCGAAGGCGGCCTTGATCAGGTGTGAACCCGAGACACGTGGGGTTGAGCGACGGCAGTGGCCCTGACGCTTTGCTTGCTTCCCGGTCGCGGTTCCCGAAGCCAACAGCACAGGGGCGTGGGACCGGGGCGTTCGCCAGGGCCCCGCTCGCCCACGAGCACCACCCACGGGCGAACAGCGGTCTTCCTGAGGCGATCGGGCGCACCAGCCCGAAACGGGAAGCCGCGTTAGCCTGCGTGGCCCCGTGCCAACACCAGGAATAGAGAAACGCCCCGCCAGAGAAGGCGGGGCGTTCTAGAATGCAAAGTGGGATGAAAGCCGACTATGCGACTTCGTCCTTACGGCGACGCTTGTGGCGAAGGACACCAGCGGCGCCAAGCGCGAGGAGACCCAATCCGGCAGCGGTCGGCTCGGGCGTGCCAGAGCCCGCAGCCGAAAGAGCCGGATCGCCGTTCGTACCGGGGATCGCGTCTGGGGACCAGTGAGAAATGCTTAGCCCAAGGGAATTGTCCACGCTGATCGCCATCCAGCCGTAGATCCATGGCCCCCCGGCAGTCTCGCCAATCCGGAAGCCGATGTAGCCACTCTGGCCAGCCCAATAGCCCGCAGCCACAGTTGACGTCTGGAAGAGCACGCCCCAGCTCGTCGAGCTAAGCCAGCTAGCCGCCTGCGACGCAACGGAGTCGGGCGACGCGAATTTCTGCACAAGCCCCTGAGTACCAATAATACCAGTAGCAAATGTAGTGGAAAATGTTGTGTTTCCATCAACCGCCAGTTCAAAAACAAGAGCACCGTAGTAGTCCGCACCTACGCCAAACGCATTGCCAGCCCCGGCAGTGATCGCAATATCAGCGCCACCAAACCCAAAAAGACCACCCGCGCCGTTGCCGTCCAGTTGAATCCCCACCGAGACCGCTGAGCTAGCGCCGACGCCCGGGGTCTGGATGATCGTCAAGCCAACCGTGGCCGTGTTGTTCACCACGAGCGCACCATCAGCCCCAGTCGCCGAGATGAGGGCAACCGCACCCGCCCAACCTGTGAGCATAGCCGCCCTTTCGGCCCCGGTGCGCAGACTTAGCCGTTCAGGCTTCATGCCTTTCCCCTTACTATCGCCAAAAAACTACTCGGGCTTCCCAACCTCCACGCATTGCACGAGGAGGAATGCAGACCACCCTGATAAGGTACACAACGCTTACTATTGACCATTGGTCAGTCGCATGCAAGTGGGAGAGGGGAAAAA
The DNA here is from genome assembly GCA_018648945.1 of Victivallales bacterium. The sequence continues at coordinate 61 of JABGQJ010000050.1, read as the reverse complement.
GTTTGCACTTTGCCCACCCCTTGTTCGGGTTGGCCTTCCCCCAGTGCCCCCATGCACCCCA
>JABGQJ010000005.1 GCA_018648945.1 Victivallales bacterium | reverse complement strand
CCTCGATCTCCTTGCGGCCAATCTGCAGTTCGACCTCGTAGACCACGACACCGTCTTCGCGTTCACGCTCCACTTCCTCGATCCGGGCCGTGGGGAACGCGGCCTTGATCGCGGCCGCCGCCTTGGCTGGCAACCGGTCGTGCTCTCCCGCCAAGACAACCCCACCCAGCAGCAACCCCAGGCACAGATACCGAAGTCCTTGGAATCGATTGGTGCTCATCACCGTCTCCTGCGACTCCCTATACCGTGCTCATGGTGCAGTCGGGAGTCGGTTAACTGGGCACCATGCGACGAGACCGTGTTCCGACCCGCTACCCCAACCCTACCATACCGAGATGACGGGGGGCTGACGGGAACATTACCAGTTGGTCATCTGAGAGCGTTCTCCCGGGGGAACCGCATTCACTCCCCACCCTCCCGTTCGAGGATGGCCAGGAAGACCGGGTACGACGCGTCCTTCTTGGCTAGGTCATAGACCTCTTCGCACGATCGCAGCGCGAGCCCGGCAGGTGCGACCAACGCCCCGAGGGTCTCTTGCGAGAACCCCAGATGCGGCACGCTCACGTCGCCGTGGAACGAGCCGTCCTCGGCGCAGAGGTCCGCCACCGCCACCTGACCGCCAGCGGCAAGCAACCCGACCAACTGCCGGAACAACAATGCGACGTCGTCGATGTGGTGCAGCGTCATAGCCGAGTAGATCAGATCAAACGGTCCCTCAGGCAAGGACCCGGCAAGCAGATCCAGCTGACGGGGCGTGATGCCTGTGGGCGCAGAGCCCGTGAGTTTTCCCTCCAGTTGCTCGATCATGCCCCCACTCGCGTCCGTGGCCAGCACGGATCCCACATGCGGGGCCAATCGCAACGTCAGTTCGCCGGTGCCACAGCCAAACTCCAGGGCCCGCATCTTGCCATGCAGCGACACTCGCGCGATGACCGCATCGGCAATCGCCCGATTGCGTTCCGCGTGCAGCGGGTTCTGGTCCCAGTCGCGCGCGCTCCGGTCGAAATCCATCACGGTCTCGGCCTTCATCTCATTCTCCGATTGCATCTGGTGGGGCCATGGGAATGCCATGGGCCTTCATCCACTTCCACACGGCGGTCCGACTGACCCCCATCTGCCGCCCCACCTCGGCCTTGTTCCAGTCGCATTCGGTCAGCAGTTCCCGCAGTTGCTCGGCGTTCGGGCGCTTGCGGCGACGCCGTGGAACCGGCGATGCCGAGGCGGGAACGAGGGCCAGGGGCATCGTCGTCGTCCCGGTCCGCAGCTCCTCGGGCAGATGCCCTAGTTGGATACTGCCCTCGGGGCATACCACGAACGCGTATTCGATGGCATTCGCCAGTTCCCTCACGTTACCGGGCCAGGGATAGTGCCGCAACGCTGCCATGCCCTCGGCCGTCACCCCCGTGAGCGCCTTGCCCGTGCGTTCCGCCAAGTTCTCCACGAAGGCCTCCACCAGCAGTGGCACATCTTCCGAATGCTCGCGCAAGGCGGGCAACCGGACCGGGAACACGCGCAGACGGTAATATAGATCCTCGCGGAACGCGCGTTCCGCCACCATTGCCTGGAGGTCGCGGTTGGTGGCAGCCAGCACCCGCACATCGGTGCGCCGCGTCTCCGTATCTCCCACCCGCTCGAACTCCCCCTCCTGGAGCACGCGCAGCAATTTCACCTGCATGCCCGGCGAGACTTCACCGATCTCGTCGAGGAACAGCGTGCCCCCGTCGGCGGCCTCGAACCGGCCAACCCGGTCGCGAACCGCCCCGGTGAACGCCCCCCTCACGTGCCCGAACAGCTCGCTCTCCAGCACGGATTCCGCCAGCGCGCCACAGTTGACTCGGATGAACGGATGCCCCTTCTGGGCACTGCGCTCGTGGATCGCCGTCGCCGCCATCTCCTTGCCCGTGCCGCTCTCGCCAGTCAGCAGGACGGTCGCTTCGCTGGACGCGGCCAACTCCACATTGCGGAACACCTCCTGCATGATCCGCGACCGCCCCACCATCCCCTCGAACCGGTCCCCGCCGGCGAACCGGTTCCGCAGACTGGCCACTTCGGCCTGTAGGTTCGCCACCGGGCGGAAGTCGACCACCGTGACGAGCACACCATGCAAGCCATTCTCATCGCGCAACGAACGCGCGTTCATCAAAACAGGGATCTGCTCTCCCTCGCGGTTCACCAGGCGGCACTCGCAGCCATTCAGACAAGCCGGCTGCTCGGGAGTGCTCGGCGCGCCGAGCAACGCCCCCACCCGTTCGGCGCCAGCGCAACCTGGTGCCCGGAGCCAAGTCACCGGCTGCCCGATCGCCTCCGCCGCCGTGTACCCCGTGATCTCAGCCATGGCCGCATTCCACAGCCCGATGTCACCGCCTGGAGTCAGTACCAACACCCCCTCCGCCATCGTCTCCAGCAGCAACTCCGCCGATACATCCATCGCTTTCATCGATTCTGCCCCTTGTGCGCAACCAACCGCAACTACGAAGAGAATGTCAGTGCATAGTAACGTTACTACACGTACCAGATCCTGCAACCTGGTGACGCACAGCAAAACACGCCATCGATGAAAGAAGTGATAACTTCTTAATCCCATGACGGTTATGCGACTCTGCCAGATCCGTTGCATCGACCCAGGCAAACTTGGCACACGGTGTGCGTTACGGCTGAGCAAGCGCAACCAAAACTCATGATCCCACGCGGTTTGCAGGCCAATGGGCAGCAGTAAAGGAAAGAATCCATGAAACTCGTGATCATCGGCGGAGTAGCAGGCGGGGCCAGCGCGGCATGCCGGGCCAGGCGGCTCGACGAAACGGCGGAAATCGTCCTGATTGAGCGCGGGCCGGACATGTCCTTCGCCAATTGTGGCCTGCCGTACCACATCGGCGGCACCATCCAGTCGCGGGATGCGCTGCTCGTCGCCAAACCCGAGCAACTGGAGGGCTGGTACCGGATCGACCTGCGCCCCCTCACCGAGGCCCTGAGTATCGATGCAGCCGCAAAGACCGTCCGCCTGCGCAACGTGACCACCGGCGAAGAGAGCAACGAGTCCTACGACTCCTTGATCCTCAGCCCCGGCGCCGCTCCCGTCCGCCCGCCCCTGCCCGGCGTCGATCTCGACCGCGTTCTCACGCTGCGCAACCTGCAGGACATGGACCGGATCATCGAGAAGGCAGACGGCGCCGCCTCTGCCGTCGTCGTGGGCGGTGGCTATATCGGCCTCGAGATGGCCGAAAATCTGCGCGAGCGTGGCCTGAATGTCACCTTGGTGGAACTCACCGAGCAAGTCATGGGGCCGGTCGATCACGAGATGGCCTCGCTACTCCACGACGAATTGCGCAAGCACGGCGTTGACCTTAGGCTTGGCACCTCCGTGAGCGGTTTCGCCGAAATTGAGAATGGCCTGAAAGTCAGCCTGTCCACAGGCGAAGTACTCGACGCTCAACTCGCGATCATGGCGGTGGGGGTCAAACCCGAGACCACGCTGGCCACGAGCGCCGGAGTCGAACTGGGCAAGCTCGGCGGCATCCAGGTGGACGAGAAGATGAGGACGAACGTGTCCGACATCTACGCGGTCGGCGATGCCATCGAGGTCCCCGACTACCTCTCCGGTGCCGCCTCGCTCGTCCCCCTCGCCGGCCCCGCGAACCGCCAGGGCCGCATCGCCGCCGACACCATCTTCGGGCGCGACAGTGCCTACCAGCGCACCCTGGGAACTGCCATCTGCAAGGTGTTCGGCCTCGCGGTCGGCATGACCGGCATGAGCGAGAAGGCCGCCGCGAAGCAGGATGTGACTGTGGACAAGGTCTACATCCACCCCAACAACCACGCGGGGTACTACCCCGGTGCCAGCCCCCTGCACTTCAAGCTCATCTTCTCCCCCGAAGATGGCAAGGTGCTCGGAGCCCAAGCCGTGGGGGTGGACGGCGTGGACAAGCGGATCGACGTCATCGCCACCGCCATCCGGGCCGGCATGACCGTCTATGACCTCGAACACCTCGAACTCTCCTACGCGCCGCCCTTCGGCTCCGCCAAGGACCCCGTGAACTACGCAGGCTTCGTAGCCGGCAACGTGCTGCGCGGCGACTGCCCACATGTCCATGTCGCTGACGTTCTTGAGCCCCAACCAAATCGGGTCCTGCTCGACGTCCGGCGCGAGGCGGAAGTCACCCTCGGCACCCTCCCGGATGCCGTGCACATCCCCTTGCATGAACTCCGCGACCGGCTGGGCGAACTGGCCAAGGAGCCCGAGTACATCGTCTACTGCAAGGTCGGTCTCCGTGGCTACCTGGCAGTCAAGATTCTGCTCCAAACCGGCTACCAGGCCAAAAACCTGGATGGCGGCACCTGCACCTACGCCATGGCCACCGGCGGCAATCTCGCCCCCATTCCCAGCGACCAAGCATGTGGTAGCTCCTGCTGCTGCGCCAATGAGGAACCCACCGTGTCCAACGAAAGCAACGCCTGCTGCGATACCCCCGGACTCCCCCCTGCCGTAGTCATGGAAATCGATGCGCGCGGCCTTCAGTGCCCCGGCCCGATCATGCAACTGAAGAAGGCCGTGGACGGAATGGAGGACGGCCAAGCCGTCTCCATCATCGCCTCTGATCCAGGCTTCGAGGCCGATGCTCCCGCCTGGGCCCAGGCCACTGGCAACACGATGGTCTCGCTCGACAATGGCAAGGATGGCATCCGCGCCGTCGTCGCCAAGGGCGGGGCCGCCCTTCCTGCCGTGGGCGGAGCGGGCGGGGCCAACAAGATGGTCAACGTCGTCTTCAGCAACGACCTTGACCGGGCCATGGCCAGCCTGATCATCGCCAACGGCGCGGCCGCCGCCGGCATGGAGGTGACGCTCTTCTACACCTTCTGGGGCCTCAGCCTCCTGCGCAAGCCTGAGGCACCGCCGGTGACCAAGAATGTCATCGAGAAGATGTTCGGCATGATGCTCCCCAAGGGATCAAAGGGCCTGACCCTCTCCAAGATGCACATGGCTGGCATGGGCACGATGATGATGAAGCACGTCATGGAACAGAAGAACGTCACCCCCTTCGCCGAATTGCTCAAGATGGCCATGGCGGGCGGCGTCAAGATGGTGGCCTGCACGATGACCATGGACATCATGGGCCTCAAGCAGGAAGAGCTGCTTGACGGCGTCGAACTCGGCGGCGTGGCCGCGTACGTGAACGAGCTCTCCCAGAGCAACGCCGGACTCTTCATCTAGACCAACCGACGAACCGCAAACGGCTGGCTTCGCAACCCGCGAGGCCAGCCGTTCTGCGTCGGGCAACCGGGACCGGGCCGTCCCCCTCGATCAGCAATGGCGGCGACGTCCAGCTCCCGGACCCCCGCCGCCATCCCCCACCGGTCCGATCCGACCAATTCCGGCCGATTCGTCCGATCCCCCCCTCCCAGAAGCCTGCTCTACGAGCTGCCCAACTGCTGGAGCGCCCGAATGACAGTCTCGGAGAGAATCAGCTCAAGGCATTCGTAGGGACGGTCGCTGCGAGAGCAGGTGCGCTGGAAGCACGGGCCACAACTGAGGGCATCTCGCAGGACAATCCAGCGCCCGCCGATGGGGCCGGTGGCCACAGGATCCGTTGACCCGAAGACGGCGACGCCGTCGCGACCCAACCCGGCGGCAAGGTGCATGGCCCCACTGTCATTGGCGACGACGGCTCGGGCAGCGGACAGAACCGCCATCAACCCAACCATGTCGGTCTCGCCTGCCAGATTCAGGATGCCAGGCACCCGTTCCGCAATCAACTCCCCGGCAGGACGTTCCTTACCGGTGCCAACCACGGCCACGCGCCCGCGATTGGCACACCACCAGGCAGCGACTTCGGCAAAGCGTTCCGCAGGCCACTGCTTGGCAGGGCCATAGGCTGCACCCGGGGCCAGAACGAGCCAGTCAATGTCGGGCACCATGCCACAGGCTTGGGCGCGCGCCTCGGCGTCGGGAATGCGCAACGGGGGGCAGGTGGCATCCCAGGACTCATCACCGAACACGGCGGGGAACTCCAGGTAGTAGGAAAGTTGGTGCCATTGCCCGACCCCGTGGCCGCTGGGCCAAGTGGGCAGGCGGTCGGTCAGCATCGCGCCCCGCCAGCGTCCCCGGCGACCGATGCGGCGGGGGATACCATTGCGCCACAGATCCTTGGCGGAACCAAACGAGTTCGGGAAGATGGCCGCCACCCCCGGCCGCAACTGCCAGATGAGGGATGATGCAGGCTTCGCGGCCCGTTTGTCGGTGAGAGGAATGACCTTTGAGACCCAATCCGCGGCCTCCCACAGCGGGGCCAGGCCGGCGGGGCACATGACGAAGACACCACAGGGCTTGGGCACGAATTGGGCCAGCCGGTAGGCGGCGGGGAGGGTCATCAGCGCATCACCGAGCCAGTTGGTCCCCCGAATCAGCAAGCCATTGCCCCACTCGATGGCTGCAGGATCAAGCCGTAGCGTGGCCTGGGTCACCTGCCGCTCGATCCGGGGTTGGTAGATGGGGAAATCGCTCACTCGGTGGTTCCTGCATTGGTTTCGAGGCAACGCATGACAACGGGCCAGCCCGTTTCGGCAGGCAACATAGCGCAGGGCAGCCTTGCTCCCAAGGGGGAGACCATTGGGAGCGGGATGCCATCTGGATAGCTAGCAACCTGCGACCGACCGCGGGACCACGACGCTCAGCTCTGGTGCCAACCTGCGCAAATCAGCGCACGCACGCTGGCTTCGGCAACTTGCTACTGTCCCAGAATCTCCGCTACCTTCGCCATGGGTAGGAAGTGCCCGACGAGGGGTTGGGACAGGTCGTCCTGGCTCTGCTGCCAGATGGCGAAGAGCCCGTCCTCGGTGGCGAGGACATCGGCGTACCGGCTGCAGCCAGTACCGTAGGGAGAGATGAACATGGGCGCGATGTAGGACAGACGCTCGAAGCCTTCCCACGTCCCGGTGGGGCCGAAGAAGGCACCGCTGATCTCCTCGCAGGAGTAGCCGCGCGGACGCTTCACTGCCTTGTCGTTCTCATCGAGTTGCCGTACGCATTCCAGTCCGTCATACATGAGTACGGAACAGGGCGTGTCGGCAAAGACACCGATCTGCGGGATGTCGAAACGGGACGTGACGCGGGTGCCTCCCACGTCCCAGTTGGGACCGTGGTGGACGATCTCCTGCGCCTGGACGACGAACTCCTCGCTGCCTGCGGCCCGGGTGGCGAGGCCCGAGTTGGAGCAGGTCCAGCAGTAGGGATGGGAGCAGAAAATCAGTTGCGTCTCGCCGTCGAAATCGCCCGCCACAACCGGGTCCTTCACGTGGATGTAACCCGGATCGTCGTACTCGGCGAGAATGGGGCGAATGGTGTCGACGGAGAGTTCGGCGAGGGTGGGAGCCGCGATCACATCGATGGACCAGACTCCGGTGCCGGGCTTCAGGTGATCGGCGACAATCTCGGGGTAGCCACGCTTCTTCTCGGTGGAGATGAAGAGCTCCCAGGAACCATCCGCCCGCCGATGTAGCGACGTGCCTTCGATGGAGAGGACTTCATTGCCCTCGAAGGAGAGCTCCGCCTTGGTCCAGCTCTTCTGCTTGGTAAAGGTCTGGCCCCCGTCGGCGGAGGAGAGAAGCACACACTCAAGACCACGTTGGCCAGCCGCGAGCCCGGTCCGGGAGTCGCCGAAGTTGCGGTAGCGACCGCAAAGCCAGAGCGTGCCGTCGTCGTCCTGCGCGATGCTGCCGCCGCCAAACCAGAAGCCAGTGGCCCGGCGCTGCGGCTCCACGAGCACATGTGCCGCCTGCTGGTCGATCAGGGCGTTGAGCAGGGCGGCGAGGCGTTCTTGCTGACGGGAAGAGAGCAGAGACATGGTAGGACTCCGAGTTGGTATTGCTTCGTTGACGAACAGAGAGAATGTAATGGCAGGGCGGATGGTCGCAACTTCGTCGGGCGGCGGGATCAAGAGGGGGTATAGTCCGAATACCAACCTGCCACCCCGCGAGGAGTTCCCGATGAAGCGCTCTTGCCTGGCTCTGAGTCTCTGTGCTGTCATGCTCCATGCCGCCGCTCCCTTCCAGCCAGGCAAGGATCCGAAGATCCGGATTCTGGTGGACAAGGTGATGCAGCCGACCGAGAGGTGGGTGAGCAAGGAGTGGATGGTCAAGGAGACCGCCGACGCAGGCTTCAACGTCTTCAGCCCCCGCAAAGGCCATGATCGCCCGGCCGAGGTGCGGTTGGTCACCGAGTGGTGTCAGAAATACGGCATCTACCACATGCCATGGATGCGCGGGACACTCACTGCCCCCGAGACCGACGCAGCCAAGGGCAGGCGCATCGTCTGGGCCAACGGCACCGAGCAGCCGCTCTGGAGCGTGAACTCCGACGAGTTCTGGGATTGGACCACGAAGCTCATTGTCTCCTACGCCAAGCTGAGTGCCGAGAACCCGGCTCTAATGGGCGTGTTTCTGGACTACGAGAACTATGCCCCTCGCAAGTGCGGCAACCTCTACTCGCTGAGCTACGACGACCTCATTCTGGCAGCCTTCGCGAAGAAGCAGGGGCAGCCCATTCCCGAACTCCCCTTCGGCGGACGGGCCAAGTGGTTGAAAGACGAGGGCCTGCACGAGGCCTTCGAGGCATTTCAGGTAAACCACTGGCGCGAGCGCTGCCGCAAACTCCGCCAGCAAGTGGATGCGCTGAGCCCCGACTTCCAGTTCTGCATCTACCCCGCGCCGGGCACCCCATTCATGGTCCGCGCCTGCTACCCAGAGTGGTCCACCAAGCGCGCCCCAATCATCCTGGGCGACCCGTGGGTCTACGGTCGGCCAAGCGCGTTTCTGCCACAGGCAACCGCGCTCAAGGCGAACCAGAGCAAGCTGCAGACCGCCATGAAGATCCCGCAGGCGGCCAATATTCCCTTTGTGTATGCGGGGGGCATTGACCCGGTGGTGACGGGGGCCGACGCGGAGTTCTCCGGCAAGAACGCCGTGATGATCAGCGATTGCACGGATGGCTACTGGATCTTCTACGAGGGCCCGAAATACAAGACCACACACAAGGACTACTGGAAGTGGTTCACCTGGGCCAACAAGGCCATCAAGGAACAGCGCTGGGCCGCCTGGCACGAGCCCCGCGAGACCCCGGAGGACGGCCTGCTGACGGTGTTCGACCAAGCCACTGGCGAGGGCCGCTTCCTGCCGCCCGCCGTACCCACAGAGCCGGTGACCTTCCCCAAGGCGGTTATGCGCCGGAGCAACTTCCTCGCGGTGGCTGCAACCGCTGGCGAGGCCATCGAGATTGGTCTGCAGCATGTGCCGGTCGGCAGGTACCCGGACATCCTGAACTGGCGCGTGCAGACGCCCGCCAACGAACTGCTGGCCGAAGGCAGCGTGCCCTTTGGCAAACGGGGTGTCCTCCGCGTGGTGCCGAAGAAGACGGGGATGTACCTGGTCGCCCTATCCGCCGGCGCCTGCGCGTACTCGGTCCAATCTACCAATGTGCCAGCCACCCTGGTCTCCACCCGCGGGGGGATGTCCTTCATCTACGCGGTGGATCGGCTTTACTTCCATGTCCCGGATGGTGCCAAGAGTTTCCGAATCGACTTGCGCACGGCAGGCGTCGAGACGGCCCGCGTGGACCTCTTCGGCCCCGGCGGCAAGGCGATGGGGATGGTGGAGACAGACCTGGACACTCCCCGCCGGAGCTACAAAGCAACGGTGCCCACCGGTGGCGCAGGCGTGTGGTCAATGAAGATCGGCAAGGCCAGCAGAGGCGTGCTGGAGGATGTCCGGATCTACCTGAAGGGAGATGTGGCCCCCTTCGTCTCCTTCACTCCCGACCTCGTCTTCAAGCAACGCCCCGGGAAGTAGAGCGACGGACACGACGTTCTTCGTATGTAGTCCACGCTTCCGCGTGCTCTTGGTCTTCCGAAGAGCGGCCTAAAGGCTGGACTACGTACCGGTTCTCGCACAAGCCGACCTCTTCGTATGTAGTCCACGCTCTGGCGTGCGCCTGATCTTCGTCGGGGGGGCTCTGGATCCCCATCCTATGGCGTGTTCTTCACCTGAGCCAGGCTCTTCCAGACCGCATCGGTGAGTTCGGTGATGAAGGCGGCGTTGCCGCCGGTGCCAGCGAATACGCGGGTCGGGCGGAGCGGGTCGAAGCGGAGAGCGGTGATCTGGCGAACCGTGAGAGTGCCGTCGTTCAGGGAGTACCAGGTCCTGCCCCCATCGCGGCTGCCGAGCACGCCATCACCGGTGGACTGGTCATGGTAGGGGTGATCGTTGAGCCCAGCCAGCACGGTGTCCGGCTGGCTGGGATGCACGGCCAGACTCTGCGCAAAGTGATTGCGCAGGATCTGCTGCCAGGTCTTGCCGCCATCGTCGCTGCGGTAGACGCCGCCAGGGACAGGCACCTTCCCGACGTTGCGGTCGCGCATGGCCAGGTAGAGCCGCTGCGGGTTGGTCAGGGCTACCTGCAGGTTCTTCACATCGCCAATGGGGAAGTCGCCGCTGACCTTCCGCCAAGTCCGACATCCGTTGTCGCTGCGGTAGATCCCCCCGAGTTTCTGGCCCGTGAAGCCGAGGACGCAGAGGAAGCTCCCCTTCTTGCCCGGCACCGCGCGAAGACTGCGGATGGCCTTGGTGGGGAGCCCTTGGTTGCTTGCCTGCCAAGTCACGCCCTGGTCGCGGCTGAGGTACACGCCGTGGCTGTCGAGCGCACCGTAGAGCATGCCGTCACGCAGAATCAGCTGCCGACAGCGGGCATTCGGCAACCCGGAGTCCTTGGCCAACATGGTCCAGGTCAGGCCCCCATCCTGCGAGGTGGCGAGCACGCCCTGGTTTGCGCCCCATTGGCCGAAGGCCCCCCAGATCCGCTCGGGCTTGGCTGCATCGAACGCCAGGTCGAAGCAAGAGTTCGCCATGGAGTGAGGGCTAACACCTTCCACGCCCCGCCGGAAGGTCTTGCCCGCATCGTCGCTGCGCATCAGCCCGATGTCGAAGAACCCGAAGAAGACCCGGTCGGGGACATTGGGATCGGGCATGACATTGTGCAAGCAGGTTACCTCCAGGCCGGTGCCCTGAATGCGGCCATCGGGGAGTTGGCGAGAATAGACCTGCTCCCAGGTGCCGCCAGCATCGCGGGTGCGGTACACCATGCCAGAGGTCCCGAAGTACAGCGTGCTGGGGTCGAGACGAGACATGCTCAAGCACTTCACCGTGGGGCCCCACATGGTGATCCAGCCGGTGGGCAGATTGCCGCCCTCCCCACGAAGGGTCACGTTCCGCCAGCTCTTCCCACCGTCGATGGTCTGGTACAGCGCCGCATTGACCCAACCGGCCCCGCCCACGTAGGCGATATCCGGATCCTGCGGGTGCACCGCCAAGCAGTCATACCAACTGGTCAGATTGACCGACTTGCTGCCAGCACGCACCGATTGGGCAAGACCATGGCTGCGTGCCGCCCACGTCTTGCCGCCGTCCGTGCTCCTGTAGACGCCGCCCTGCCAGGGCTCGACGCCAGAGCGGGAGGCAATCGTCAGATAGACTGTGTCGGGCCGGCCCGGGCAGAGCGCCAGCCGCCGGATTCTGGTGTGCGGCAGTCCCTGGTTGCTGTCCTGCCATGTCCTGCCACCGTCCAGACTGCGGTACACGCCGCGCTGCGTGGCGATCAGCAGGTTGGACGTGTCCTCCGGGTGAATCGCGATGCTGCTGACCAGTGCGTCCTTGGGCAGCGAACCGGGCGCGTTGATCTGGCGCCAGGCCTTGCCACCGTCGGTCGTCTTGTAGATCGCGCCAGCGCCCCACTTCTGTCGGCGCGGCGAACCGATCCCGGCATAGAGCGTGTCGGCATCTTCGGGATCGATGGCCAGAGCCCCAATCGGGGCGGACCAGCTGTACCCCTGGATCGGCGGGAAGCCGTTGCGCAGCCACTGCCAGGACTGGCCACGGTCGGTGGACTTGTAGACCCCGCTCAGGCATCCCAGGTAGAGCACGTTCGCCTCGAAGGGGTGCTCGACAGTGCATTCCACATAGTAATCCTCCAAACCCCGGTTCTGGATGGTGTAGGACTTCCCTCCGTTGGTGGAGCGATAGAACCCGCCCACATCGCAGCCGACAAGCAGCTCGTCAACATCATGGCGACTGGCCAGGATCGACTGAATCCAGCCACCGCCGCCAGGGCCGGCGTTCTGCCAGGCAGGGGCGGCAGCGAGGCGCAGCGAGAGCGACAGCAGAAGCAAGGCAGAGCGGTTCATGGGCTTCCCGTTCAGTGCTTGAAGTCGGCAGCGGCGGACTCGACGGCAGAGGAGGTCCCGGCCACTGCCAGGTAGGTTTCACGGGTGATCAGATTCTCGTCGAGCAGAATCTTGAGGGCGGATTCGAGGGTGATCATGCCATCGCGCGAAGCCGTCTCCATGGTCCCTTTGAGCTGATGCGTGCGCTTGTCCCGGATCATGGCCCGCATGGGCATCGTGCCCAGCAGGACCTCGAACGCCGCCACCCGGCCCGTACCGTCGCGGCGGGGGAGCAAGCGCTGGGCGATGATCGCCTCCAAGCAGGAGGCCAACTGGGTCCGCACCTGATCCTGCCGGTCGGCGGGGAACACGTCGATAATGCGGTCCACGGATTGGGTGGCGTCGTTGGTGTGCAAGGTGGCGAACACCAGATGCCCGGTCTCGGCAGCGGTGAGGGCGGCGGAGATGGTCTCGGTATCGCGCATCTCCCCGATGAGGATCACATCAGGATCCTGGCGCAGCACGTACTTGAGCGCCGTGCCGAACGTCTTCGTGTCGGCATGCACTTCCCGCTGCTCGATCACCGCCCGCCGGCTGGTGTGGACAAACTCGATGGGATCCTCGATGGTGATGATATGGCAGGGACGCTCCTCGTTGATCGCGTCGATCATCGCGGCGAGGGTCGTGGATTTCCCGTGCCCGGTAGGACCGGTCACCAACACCAACCCCTGATGGCGCTTGGCCAAACGCATGACCACGGGAGGGATGCGAAGCGTCGCGACAGAAGGGATGGACTGCGGGATCATGCGGAACGAACCAGCCACAAACCCCTTCTGATAGAACCCATTGACTCGGAACCGGCAGTCGCCGCCGGGCAGAGCCATGTCGAAGTGATCGCTTACGCTAAGCGCGAAGTCGATCTCGCGCTCCTGCTCGAAGGTCGCCCGCTGGCGCGGCGTCAGCATGCTGAAAACCAGTTTGCGGGTGTCGCCCGGCCCCAGGGGATCCATATCGAAACCCCGCAGGAGGCCATCCAGACGGATCATGGGGGGACTGCCCACGGTCAGGATAAGGTCACTGGCCCCGTGCTTCACTGCGTCCCGCAACAGCTTGCGCATGTTCAGGCTCTGGTCGGCATCCTCGTTGCCGCGGAAGGTGGCGACGCCGGTCTCCATGCCTTCGGTGGCAAGCAGGAATTCCTCCCGGTCCGTGGCCCCGCGCGCCGCCGTTTCCACATCCAGCAACCCCGCCTTCACCTGCTGGACCAGCGAGCGCGTGAAGGTGATCATGCCGGCGCTGTTGTCCTGCTTGAGCACCTCTCCCACCTCGTCGAGCTCGCGCTTCCCGATCAGCCGTTTCATCAGCGGCGTGCCGACCAGAATCTCGAAGGCGGGCACACGGCCATTGCCGTCGGCCCGGGGCAGCAGGCGTTGCGAAACGATGCCCGCCAATGCCAGTGCAAAGTCCTGGCAGATCTGGTCCCGGACGCCCTCGGGGAAGTAGTTGATGATCCGCTCCAGCGTCTGCGTCACATCCACCGTATGCATGGTGGTGATCACCAAGTGCCCGGTCAGAGCAGCCGAGATGGCGGTCTGGATCGTCGCCAAGTCCCGCATTTCGCCGATGAAAATGACGTCTGGGTTCTGCCGGACCACCGCCTTGAGGGCATGGTGGAAATCCAGCGTATCCGTGCCCACTTCGCGCTGGGAAATCACGCTCAGGCTGTCCTGGTGGAAGAACTCGATGGGGTCCTCGATGGTGACAATGTGCTTGCGGAAGGTGGCGTTGATGTGGTGTAGGATCGCCGCCATCGTGGTCGATTTGCCGCTGCCGGTGGCCCCGGTCACCAGGATCAGTCCGCGCGGCGAATCGGCCAGCCGGGCCACGGCTTGGGGGATCAGCAGATCCTCGAACTGCATGGCCCCGGAAGGCACCCGGCGTACCGCCATGCTCAACTGGGCCCGCTGATACGAGAGGTTGATGCGAAATCGTTCGGTCTCGCTCAGTGACACCCCAAGGTCAAGGTCGCGTTCATGCTCCAGCTTGCCATGAGTGCCAGGCGGCAGATACGCCTCGATGAACGCCACCATGTCGTCCGCCTCCACCGGCTCGCCGGGCAACTCCTCGACGCTGCCGACCACGCGCACCGCCGGTCGCTTTCCCACGGAGAGGAAGAGGTCCGATGCCTGGATGGCTTCCATCTGCAAGAACAGTTCGGTAAGGTCCATAGACGCGCTGCAACTCCCATTGGCAAGGGCCCACAGTCTAGCTCAACTATCGCTCTCCGAGACGGCCAAATCAACCAGTCTGGCATTGGGGCAACGCAGGGATAGACTACAAGCTTGGGTATCGATGGCTTCTTGGGGAGGGTCCAACCGAACATTCTTCCAGACAGGGAGGCACAGGACGATGCCGCAACGAGTACTTGCCGCCGTGCTGACCATGGCGATGGGCCTTCAAGCCGCCGAGATCCATGTTGCGCCGGGAATGGCGCGGGGCGATGGCAGCGTGGCAGCGCCATACGCCAGCCTGACGACGGCGCGGGACACGGCGCGCCAGGCCATCATGGCTGGCGAACCCACGACGGTGGTCCTCCATGGTGGCGTCTATTACCTGCCCGAGGCCCTGCGTCTGAGCAAGGAGGACTCGGGAACGGCAACCCGGCCGGTGATCTGGCGCGCGGCGAAGGGCGAGACCCCTGTCCTCAGCGGCGGCATGCCCGTGTCCGGCTGGCAGCGTCATGGGAAGCTCTGGCAGACCAAGCTGCCGCAGGGCAGCCAATGGGCCTTCGACCAGTTGTTCGTGGACGGTCGACGCGCCGTCCGGGCCAGACATCCGAACCGCAACGAACAGGAACCGCAACTGGGTGGCTTCCTATTCTCCCGCCTGCCCACGGCCGAGCGGGGCAGCTACGGGGGTTACCTTTACATGATGCTGCCAAGTTACTGGACGGAGTACGACGTGGAGATCCCCGCCACTGGCACCTACGACGTCTGGTTCCGCTACGCGGCGCAGAACAAGGCCTTCGGCGCGACCGACATGGCCGGCCGGTGCAGCCTGCTGGTGGATGATGGCCGGGTGGAGCTGGCCAACCTGCCGGACACGGGAGACTGGAAGCGCTTCGCCTGGTCCCCGAAGCCATGTGCCACGCTGCAACTTGCCAAGGGCTCCCACCGTCTCCGCTGGACCAACGAACTGGGTCCGGGCCTGAATATCGATGCCATCGTGCTCTGCGACACGCGGGCGTGGAAACCCACCGGTACCCCGCCCGCCCCGCCCGCCGAGGGCCAGCTCGTGGCGATCCAGGCCGAAGCCTATGCCCGCAAGCACGGCGAGAAACTGGCCATCACCATGGTCCCCACACCAGGCAAGGTCCACTTCGAGCCAGGCCAGTTGGGAACGTGGGCCGAGTCGCCGGACAAGGAGCTCGTGGCCTGGATCTACGAGGGCTGCGGCACCTGCTCGAACATGATCGTGCCGATCTCCGCCATCAATCCGGAGCAGGGCACTCTGACCTTCGCGCAGCAGACGGGCTACGGCGACCGGACCGTCCACTACGGGGCGCGGTTCTTCGTCGAGAACGCGCGCGAAGCGCTGGATGCGCCGCACGAATGGTACTACGACCGCCAGACCGGCTTGCTGGAGTACATGGGCCCGGAAGGCGGGCCCGTTCCCGCCCAGGCCGTCGCGTCGCGGCTGGAACGCCTCCTCGACATCTCCGCCGACCACATCCGCTTCGAGGGCATCGGCTTCGCCCACACCGCCTACCGCAGGCAAATCGATCACTGGTACCACGCCGAGAGCCACGCGGTGCGCTTGCTGAACGCCAACCACTGCCGCTTCGACTCCTGCACCTTCCGCAATCTCGGCGGGGCCGCTATCGTGATCAACGGGACCAGCACCGGGAACGAGATCCTTGCCTGTGAGGTCGCCGAAACGGGGGCGGGCGGCTTCACCCTCAACAGCCATCCGGAGAATCTCTATGCCCTGGATCCGGAACGGTATACGCGGGAACCCACCACCCGCGCCAACCGCGTCATGGGGAACCATATCCACCACGTCGGGCGCATCTGGAAACATGGGGCCGGCATCTATCTGCACGCCACCGCCGACAACCAGATCATGTACAACGACGTTCACGACACCTCCCGGCACGGGGTCATCGCTACCGGCCGTTGCGGCGGCAACGACATCTCCTTCAACCGCATCCTCAACACCAGCCTCGAAACCGGCGATGCCGGCGCGATCCACACCTACACGACTTGGCACGCCAAGAAGGGCAACCGGATCTGTAACAACATCATCGGCGATGTCGTCGGCATGGGGACCACCGTGGACGGCGAGATTATACGCCCCCACTACACCTGGGGCATCTACCTGGACAACGATACCGACCACACCCTCGTCCGCGACAACATTGTCTACCGGACCGTGCTCGGGAGCGTCTACATCCACGGGGGCAGCGGCAATACCATCGTCAACAATATTCTGGTGGATGCCGAGATGAGGCAGTTCTACCACGGCCCTTCCCGGGGCCACGACGGCAAGGACAATCGCTTCGAGCGCAACGTGGTGGCTTTCTCCTCCCCCACCAGCACCCTCGGTTTGGGGCCGAAGGACAAGCCCGAGATCGTCTTCTCGGACCGCAACCTGTTCTGGGCCGGCGGCCGGGAGATTCCGGAGCTCGCGCGTCTGCACAAGTTGGGGCTGGACACCCGATCCACCGTCGCCGACCCGCTCTTCGTGGACCCGGCGCACGACAACTACCAATTGCGTCCCGATTCCCCGGCCTTCAAGCTGGGTTTCGAGCCCATTGATACCCGCCGGGTCGGCCGCCAGGGCTGGCAAAGGGGCACAGGGCGCTGACCTGGACGCCAGCGCGGGGAATGCCCGGGCGAAAGACCGTATCCAGACCAGCCTTCCGCCCGAACCGATCTTGCGGCCGCCAACCCTTGACCTAGGCGGAATCGGGCGGACTGTAGGGATGGACAAGCAGCGCATCCCTCTCCAGGAGTCTCCCCATGCCCTCCATGCCGAATATTCTCTACATCCACTCCCACGATACCGGGCGCTACATCCAGCCCTATGGCCATGCGGTGGCGACGCCGAATCTACAGCGTCTAGCCGAACAGGGGGTGCTATTCCGGCAGGCGTTCACGATCAACCCCACCTGTTCTCCGAGCCGAGCCTGCCTGCTCAGCGGCGAGTGCGCCCACTCCAACGGCATGCTTGGGCTGGCCCACCGCGGCTTTTCGATGAACTACGAACACCACATCGTGAACACGTTGAAGGCGCAGGGCTACACGACGGCGCTCGCCGGTGTGCAGCATGAGGCAAGGGGCCCCAACGCCACCGAAACGATCGGCTACGACGAGTTTCTCGGGGCTCCCCAGGTGGCCCATGAGAAGGCGGTGGAGTACCTCGACAACGCGCCGACGCAACCGTTTTTCCTGGCAGTCGGCTTCTTCGAGACCCACCGGGAGTTCCCGACCGACCCGGTGGACGATCCGCGCTACACCCTCCCGCCTGCCCCCCTGCCCGATACTCCCGACACGCGCCAGGACATGGCGCGCTTCAAGACCATGGCGCGGATCTACGACGACAAGGTCGGCCAGGTGCTCGCCGCCCTGGGACGCAACGGCCTGGCGGAGAACACGCTGGTGATCTCCACCACCGACCATGGCATCGCCTTCCCGCGCATGAAATGCAACCTGCAGGACAGCGGCACGGGGATCATGCTCATGCTGCGCGGACCCGGCGGCTTCACCGGCGGCAAGGTGGTGGACGCCATGGTCACCCACATGGATGTGTTCCCCACCGTCTGCGAGCTCGCCGGCATCGCCCCGCCATGCTGGTTGCAGGGCGCATCCCTCGGCCCCGTGGTGCGAGGCGAAGTGGAACACGTGCATGAGGAGATCTTCTTCGAGGTGAACTTCCACGCCTCCTACGAACCCAAGCGGGCCGCCCGGACGGACCGCTGGAAGTACATCCGCCACTACGATGGCCGCACCAAGCCCGTCATGCCAAACTGCGACGACAGCCTGAGCAAGGACGTCTGGGCCGCAGTCGGCTGGGCCGACCGGAAACCCGACGAGGAGCAGCTCTACGATCTGGTCTTCGACCCCAACGAAACCAACAATCTGGCCGCCAACCCCGTCTACTCAGAACCCCTGGCCGAGATGCAGGGGCGTCTGACCGCCTGGATGAAACGGACCAATGACCCGTTGCTCGAACATGGCTACGTGCCCGCTCCCGAGGGGGCCAGAGTCAATGATCCCGACGGCTTCAGCCCACGGCACGATCCACTACCGGTCTGGGAGTACCACAAGCATGACTAGCCTTCCCCATCGACACCTCCGCCTCCTCGCCCTGTCCCTGATCACCTCCCTGGGCGCTCTGGCGTCGGACGTGGTCCTGGTTCGCCAGATCCAGAAGACCCCGACGAAATGGACCACCCAGAAGATCATCGATCAGTATGTGGACAGGGTGCGTCGGCGCCTCGATGCGGTCGGTCTGATCACCGAGACAGTCAGGGACACGGGGCTGGACGCCGAGTCCTTGAGCACGGCCCGGGTCGCCATCCTCCCGTACAATCCCGGCCTGCCCGCGCCCGCTGTGGAGCAACTGGTTGCCTTCATCAAGAAGGGCGGCAAGATCCTGTCCTTCTACCACATGGACGCGCGCCTGCAACCTCTGCTCGGGCTGGAAGGCACGGCCTTCCGCGGCGGCAAGGAGCTACCGTCCCTCGCTCGTGTGCGCTTCGACCCCGCCGTCCTGCCCGGAGCCCCGGAATCCATGGGCCAGGCATCGTGGAACATCAACGAGCCGAAACTCCTGCGCGGCAAGGGGGCCAAGGTCGCCGGCACCTGGCTGGACAGCGAAGAGAAGGACACTGGTATCGTCGCCATGTCCCACCACCCGAACGGCGCCTACTTCGCCCACATCTACCTGGACGAAGACCCCGCGACCGGCGGGCGCTTCTTCCTGGCACTCCTCGGCACCTACCTGCCGGATCTCTGGCAACACGCGGTGGAAGCCCGTCTCGCCCGCCTGGCCTCCTTCTCCGACATCCGCGACATGGCGGCCTTGGGGCAGGCAGTGGCAGCAGCGGGTCGGCAGGAAGCGGACACCGCCTTCGCCCAGGCAGGACGCAGCCGCGACGAAGCCCGACGCCTGCTGGCCGAGGGCAAGCCAGCCGAAGCCCTGGCCGCTGCGGAAGCCGCGGTCACGGCGGCTGGCGACGCCTTCCTCCTCAGCCGCCGCTCCCGCCAAGGGGAGCTGCGCGGCGCCTGGATCCACTCCGCCTACGGAGTGCGGGACTGGACCTGGGACCAATCGATCAAGGTGCTGGCCGACAACGGGTTCAACGCCATTTTCGTGAACATGTGCTGGGGGGCCGTGGCCCACTACGAGAGCAAGGTGCTTCCGGTGCACCCCTATATCGCCACCAGAGGCGACCAGATCAAGCTATGCCTCGCCGCTTGCCAGAAGTACGGCATCGAGCTGCACGTATGGAAGGTGAACTGGAACATGGGCCACTACGCACCCCCCGGCATCAAAGACAAGATGGTCGCCGCCGGGCGCACCCAAGTCGAGCTGGGAGGCAAGCCAAGCGAATTCCTCGCGCCACACCTGGATGAGAACTTCGAGCTGGAACGGGATGCCATGCTGGAGATCGTCCGCAAGTACCCGGCGGTGGCAGGCATTCACTTCGACTACATCCGGTACCCGAACAGCCGCTGCGATTTCAGCGACAGCGCGCGCGATGCCTTCGCCAAGTGGCTGGGGCAGGAGGTCAAGGACTGGCCCAAATCCTGCGCGTCTGGCGGGGCCCTGCGCGCCAAATACAACGAGTGGCGACGGGGCAACATTAGCCGCCTAGTAAAGGCGGTCTCGGAAGGCGCGCACGGCATCCGGCCCGACATCAAAGTCTCGGCGGCAGTCTTCGGTGCCTGGGACAGCACCCCCGACTCCATCGCCCAGGATACCGTCTCGTGGCTTGAGAAGGGCTGGCTGGACTTCGTTTGCCCCATGGACTACATGGACAGCAACGCCGGACTGGCACGGTTGGTTAGCATGCAGGAGCCACTCACCCCCGCAGGGGTTCCGCTGTACGTCGGCATCGGTTCCTGGCGGCACGGCACGACAGCCCGCACCGCAGAGCAGATCGACCTAGTCCGGAGACTGGGCGGCGATGGCTTCATCTGCTTCGCCCACAACACCACCTTCGCCAGACGCGTTCTGCCCGATCTGGCGAAGGGCGTCACGCGGGGGCGCGTCACGGGCCTGATGCCACACCATTCCGTCGCCGGGGATTTCACGCTGCCGGCACCCGGCGATGCCCTGGGGGGAGCGTTCCGAGTCGGCGAGGAATTGCGCTTCGAGATGGAGCTGCCGGATACGGTCCGCCAAATCAAGCCCGAAGTCAGCATCCTGCGCGACGGCTATGCCGTGCGCTTGGGCGAACGGCTTCAGGTCAAGGCCAGTCGGCGAGGCGTGCGAGCAGACGTCCGTCCGCTTGAGCCCGGCCACTATCGCCTGGAGGTCTCGGGAACCTGGCTCGGCAAGAAGCGGAAAGCCCAACCACAGCCATTCCTCACCCGTTCGCGAAGCGTCCGCGTGATTTCCGCCGACCAGGCGGAGGCCTTCCTGGCCAAGCAGCGCCCGCCCGTCTTCCGTGGCACTGGCGGGGTGCGCGTCGGCGTCTGGCAGGACGATGCCTATGGCGCGGCCCCCATCCTGGCACTGCTCGAACAGACTCCGGGCCTGGATGCGGCCCCGCTCTGGAATCTCAAGCGCGAGGCGCTCGCTGCCTGCCAAGTCGTGCTGCTCTGCCAGCCGCGCACCGGCCACCAGCTCTTCAAAGAGAAGGATACCGCCCGCGAGCTTGCCCGTTTCGTCAACCGCGGCGGCGGCCTGCTGACCACCCACGCCCTGGTCGGCGTGCGCGGCTATCTCCCGCCTGTGCCCAAGGTTGTCGAGGGCGGAGATAGAGTCGCTGGGGCCACGTGGCGAGTGAAGAGCTACCACCAAATCACCGCCGGCATCCCGCGCCAGCGGGACTTTGCCGCCACCTTCGCAGACCGCATCAGCGTCAAGGTGGGTTCGCGCGGCCGCGTGGTTGCCTGCACCCCCGAGGGGATCCCCATCGTCGCGGCCGGCGTCTCCGGCAAGGGGCGCTACGTGGCCTGCGGACTGGGCCTGGGCATCGGCAAGGGCGACCGGGACGTCGCCCTCTCCGAGGCAGAGACCAGCCTCCTCCTCGGGGCCGTGCGCTGGTTGGGGAATGTACGTCAACGCTGATGCCTTGAGTTGGGCACGCCTCCTAGTATGGTAACTGTTGTGTCCCTCCACACTCCCCTCAAGAGCACACTGTCCAGATAGCGAAATCCGGAGTCGACCCCATGGCCATCACCCCATACAAGACCAAGTGGCGCGGCACGATGACGGACCGCGAACGCTTCAACCGGCAAATGCACTACCAGTCGGTGGACCGGTCCTTCAACATGGAGTTCGGCTACTGGCAGGAGAACTTCACGGAGTGGGATCTCTTCGTGGAGAATGGCATCCGCAACAATGGCGAGGCCGACCGCTTCTTCAGCTTCGACCGCATCGGCAATGTGGGCGGCAATGTCTGGATCTCCCCCGCCTTCGAAACCAAGATACTGGAAGACCGGGCCACAGACCAGTTGGTGCGCGATGGCAACGGCCTCATCAAGGTCGTCCCCAAGGATGGCCACAGCACGATCCCGCACTACGTCGGCAGCACCATCCAGACCCCCGAGGACTGGTACCGCGAGAAGGAAATCCGCTTCAACCGTGAGCACCCCGGTCGCAAGGTGGATGTCGCGGCACTCAAGAAGGCCCATTCCCCCGACCGCGACTACCCTCTCGGCGTCGGCTGTGGCTCCATGATCGGCCGCATCCGCGACCTGCTCACCTTCGAGGGCGTCGCCTACGCCATCTATGACCACCCCGAGATGCTCGAGGACATGGTCGAGACCGCCTGCGTGCTGGTGGAGGACTTCCTGGACCAGGTACTGGGCGAGATCGACTTTGACTACGCCAGCGGCTGGGAGGACATCTGCTTCAACCACGGCCCCATCGTCTCGGTCGACTTCTTCGAGAAGGTGGTCGTGCCCCGCTACAAGCGGATCGGCGACAGACTGCATGCGCACGGCATCGATCTCTGGTACACCGACTGCGATGGCGATGTCCGCCCCCTGCTTCCCGGTTTCCTGGAAGCGGGCATCAACTGCCTGTTCCCCTATGAGGTGAACAGCTGCTGCCACCCGGCCGAACTGCTCGGCGAATACGGCAAGGATCTGCGGATCATGGGAGGCGTGGACAAGATGCAACTGGGCAAGGGGCCAGCAGCCATCAAGGCGTACATGGAGACCCTCGTCCCGCTGGTCGAGCGCGGCGGCTACATCCCCTTCTGCGACCATCGCTGCCCGCCAAATGTGAAACCGGTCGATTATCTCTACTACCTTGATCTCAAGGAAGAGATGTTCGGTCTGCCCGAGGACGCATGACGTGGCGAGTCCCGAACTCCAGTGGTTTCTCTATCTAGCCGTCGAGCAGGGACTGGCCGACGAGAAGAACTGCCGGGTCATGCTGCGGGATCTCGGCACCGATGTCGGGGTCGTGCCCATGGCCCAGGGCCTGTTTGACTTGGGCTTCTGCAATGACTACGGCAGGCTACAGCAGCTGGTCACCCTAGCCAACCAGAACAGCCAACGCGGGAATCCCCCCCGGGTGCTGGAACCCGCCCCTCCCGACCCCGTGGAACCCGAACCCGAGGACGCCCTGGAACTGCCCGACCTGAGCGGCGTCGAGAGCCTCTCCACGGCCGACGCAAACGCGGTCATGCGCGGCATCCTGGCGGTGGTCCGGCACCACGGAGCCAGCGACCTCCACGTGTCCGCCGGATCACCTGTCTTCTGGCGCCGCTATGGGCGCCTGGAGATGGGGCCGCCCGAAAATGCCCTCACCGTGGAGGCGGCGGCCCGCCTCTGCCTTTCTCTGCTGACCGAGGCCGAGATGGACGTGTTCGAGGACTGCGGCGATGTGAATAGCGTTCTGGAATTGGAGAATGGCAACCGCTACCGGACGAATACCTCCTACAGCCGCAGTGGGGTCACCGGCACCTACCACATCGTGCCGGACGAGGTGAGCACCCTCGAGGAACTTGGCTTCGGCAACCACGAGAATATGACGCAGCTCATGGAGAACGACAATGGACTCGTCCTCGTGACCGGCCCGGCTGGCTGCGGCAAGACCTCCACCTTGGCTGCCCTGCTCAACACGGTGAACCAGAAGCGCTACTGCCATGTCATCACCATCGAGCAGCCCATCGAGATCATCCACCCGACCGGCACCTGCATGATTACCCAGCGACAGGTGGGGCTACACACCCACGACTATGCGTCGGCACTCAAGGCAGCCCTCCGTGAAGATCCCGACATCATCGTGGTCGGCGAGATGCATGACCTGGAGACGATGGAAATCGCCATCACGGCAGCGGAGACCGGACACCTTGTGCTGGCGACTCTGCACACGCGGGACGCGGCCAGCACCCTGAATCGACTGCTCGGCGTCTTCCCGCCAAACCAACAGTTCCAGATCCGTGCCATGGTATCCGAAAGCCTGCGCGGCGTGGTCTGCCAGCAGTTCCTGCCCAGTCCAGATGGCAAACAGGCCTTGGCCTCCGAGCTTCTCGTCAACACCGCGGCCGTGGGGAACCTCATCCGCGAAGGCAAAACCCATCTGCTAGAGGGCGTCATCCAGACCGGTGTCGCCGCCGGCATGCAGTCCATGGACCAGTGTTTGCTTCGGCTCTTCCTGAAGGGCGAAATCGATGAGGAGAGTGCCCGTTCCCGCATGCGCTCCCGAGACGGCGTCACCCGCCTTGAGAAGCTCAAACAACAGCGGGCCGCGCCACCGGCTCCCCTCCCTCCCCTCGCTCCCCCTCCTGCCCCCCCACCCCCCACCAGTGAGCGGCGCTACATCCAGCCGTAGGCGCAACGGCAGAGCCTGGGTTCTGCCCACCATGATGTCCGCCCTCGCCCAATATTCCTCCCGGCGCGCATTGCACGAAGAGGCGAGCGGCGGTTCATTATGGGCAAGACCCCGCAAACGGAGCCGAAGCCATGCGTTTCGCCCATCTCGGCTATAGCGACCTAGCCAGCCTCGCGCGGCGCTTCTCTGCCGGGCCGCGACAGCCTGGAACGCCGGTCTGGCGCGCCGCGTCATTCCGCACCACAACCAACCTGCCGATGACGATGCGCCGAGCCCTGGCGCTGAATGCGGTGCTGGAGAACGCCCCCCTGCAGCACACGCCAGGCGAACTGCTGCTGGGATCGGGCATCCCCGCGCGCTTCGTACCGGCCGGCACCTTTGCCGACGAGAAGCTTGCCGACGACACAGCCCTCGTCCAGCAGATCGGCGAACGGAATTTCCACTCCCATGCCAACCACCATGCCTCGGACTACCCGAAACTCCTGCGCCTGGGGCTAGGTGGGCTCCTTGAGGAAATCGACGCCTCGATTCCCCGGCAGGATGCCAAGGGCCAGACATTCCTCGCCTCGGTTCGGGTGGCCGTCGAGGGTGCCTCCCAGTTCTGTTTGCGCTGGGCCGGGGAGCTACGGCAAGCCCCCGGCGGCGAGTTCGCCGAACTGCATGCCCTCCAAGCCGGGATGATGGAGCGCCTGGCAGTGGACCCACCCGCCAGTTTCTGGGAAGCACTCCAGCTCACCTACCTGTTCCATTGCCTGACCCAGCTCGATGGACGGGGAGCGATGGCCTTCGGGCGGCTTGACCAGTATCTCCTGCCCTTCTACGAAGCCGACCTGGCGGCGGGACGACTGACCACCCAGGACGGCCAGGCCCTGCTTGACCATCTCTTCGCCAAAATCACCGTCACCGAGGATGTGCAGAACATCACCCTCGCCGGCACCCGCCCCGACGACGGCAGCGACGGCTCCAGCGACCTCGCCCTTCAGGTTCTCGAAGCGTGCAAGCGGCTGGGACGGCCCGGCGGGAACTGCACGGTCCGGGTCCATCCTGGCACGCCCCAGAGACTGCTCGAAGCCTGCGCAGCCGTCATCCGTACTGGCATTGGCTACCCCGCCGTGGCCAACGAGGAACCGATCATCCAGGGCCTCATCGAACACGGCTACGCCCCGGAACACGCCCGCGACTACTGCTGCGTCGGCTGCATCGAAACCCAGATTCCTGGCAAGCAAGCCCCCTGGGCAGACGGGCGCGCCAACCCGCTCTACATGCTCAGCGTCGCCCTCTTCCGCGGTCAGGACGCCCTGACCGGGAAGCAGGTTGCCCCCGACCCCGGCGATCCGGCCAGCTTCGAGGACTTCTACCAGCTCTTCATCAGCCTGGGACAAAGGCAGATCCGCGATCTGATCGCCGTTGCCGACGGCCAGCAGCGGGGCCACTATGAGCGCCGCGAAGATTTCACATCCCCCCTCCTGGGCGCCTTGCTCGACGACTGCATCGCGCGCGGGCGCGACATGAACGATGGCGGCGCCTGCTACCCCGGTTGCTTCGGCTTTGGCTCCATGGGCATCGCCTCCGTGGCCGACAGCCTGATGGCCATCCGTCAACTCGTCTACGAACAACGCCGCTTCACGCTCGACCAACTGCGCCACATGCTGCGCGCGGATTTCGTGGGCTACGAAGCCGAGCGTGAGCTGGTTCTCCGAACCGTCCCGAAATTCGGCAACGACAGCGACGAAGTGGACCAACTCGCGGTCCGGGTCGTCACCGATCTCGCCGCCGAGTACGACCGCCACCGTACCCCCGAGGGCGGCCACTACTTCATGCTCATGGGCGCGAACGTCCAGAACATCTCCGCCGGTCGCGAGGTCGGGGCCACCCCCGATGGCCGTCGCTCCCGCGAACCGCTCTCCGACGCCGCCAGTCCCACCTTCGGGCGCGACCTGGCAGGGCCCACCGCCGCCATTCGCTCCACCGCCAAATTGCCCTATCACCTCTGCGTCGGCGGCAACGTCGTCAACATGAAACTCGACCCGGCCTGCCTGGAGGGTGAGGCGGGCTGCGCCCGACTCGCCGCTCTCATCCGCGCCAGCTTCGCCCTCGGCGGACAGGAACTCCAGTTCAACACCACCGGAGCCAAGACCCTCCGCGCCGCCCTGGAGGAACCCGACGAGTACCGCAATCTCGTCGTCCGGGTCTCCGGCTTCTCCGCCACCTACGTCAACCTGGACCCAAGCGTCCAACACGACATTCTCGCCCGCACTGAACACCAGTTGGGACATTGAGCATTTCAGATTGGTGATTTCAGATTGGCGATTTGAAGAGCGGGAAGCCCAATCCCCAATCTGAAATCACCAATCCCCAATCTCCCCCCAATCCCCAATCGCCAGTCTGAAATCTGAAATGGAGGCCCCATGGACTCCGTCCGCTGGCAACCCGAAGGCGGGGCCTTGCTTCCCGGCAAGCTTCGCCTGATCGACCAGACCCTCCTACCCGAGGAGCTCCGCTACATCGAGCTCGATGATCGCGCGGCCATCTGGGACGCAATCAAGCGTCTTGCCGTGCGTGGCGCTCCCGCCATCGGCTGTGCCGCCGCGCTCGGGCTGGCCGCCATCAGCCAGCACGTCGAGACCATCTGCGTGGACGCGTTCATGGAGGAGGTGAGCGCCACAGCTACCTATCTCGAGACCTCCCGCCCCACGGCCGTCAATCTGGCCTGGGCCCTCCGTCGCTGCTTGCGCGTCGTGCGCAGCGCCGCTCTGGTCGAATGCAGCGTGGAGGAACTGAAGGAGGTCCTCGTGCAGGAAGGGCTTAGCATCCTGCATGAGGACATCGAGCTGTGCCGAGCCATCGGGCAACAGGGGGTCCAGCTCTTCGCGGATCGGGAGCACCTCGGTATCCTCACGCACTGCAATGCCGGTGCCCTCGCCACTGGCGACTTCGGCACGGCCTTGGCCCCAATCTACGCGGCCCAGGAACTTGGCCTCGCGCCGCGCGTCTTTGCCGACGAAACCCGTCCCCTCCTGCAGGGCTCCCGCCTGACGGCCTGGGAACTCCAGCGACAAGGCGTGGATGTCACTGTCATCTGTGACAACATGGCGGCCCAGGTCATGCGCGAGGGCCGGATCGATCTGGTCATCGTTGGCACCGACCGGATCGCTGCCAATGGCGATATCGCGAACAAGATCGGCACCTATGGTGTCGCTATCCTTGCCGACTACCACAAGATCCCGTTCTATGTGGCCACCCCCTACTCCACCATCGATCTCGACCTGCCCACCGGTGGGGAGATCCCCATCGAGCAGCGCGCCCCCGACGAGATCGGCAACAGCTTCGGACGCCAGACGGCCCCCTCGGATTGTCCGGCCTACAACCCGGCCTTCGACATCACCCCGGCGGAACTCATCGCTGGCATCATCACGGAGCAGGGCATCCTATCGCCCCCCTTCCCCGAGTCCATCGCCCACTTCATGCGCACCCGCCGCTGATGCCCACGCTCGAGCAACTCTACCACCGCCTGTTCGCCGCCTACGGCCCGCAGGGCTGGTGGCCCTTGCTGAACC
This sequence comes from Victivallales bacterium, assembly GCA_018648945.1. The sequence continues at coordinate 16,470 of JABGQJ010000005.1, read as the reverse complement.
ACTCGGGAACCAACCCCACCAAGACCGGCAGCATCACCGGCTATCATCCCGGCCAGTACGGCTTCCCCCGCACCCCAGCCGAACGCTTCGAGATTTGCGTGGGTGCGATCCTGACCCAGAACACCGCCTGGACCAATGTGGAACAGGCACTTCACAGGCTGTCCGAGCTCAACGGCTTGTCTCCCGACGGCCTCGACCTCCTCAGTGACGACGATCTGCGCCAAGCCATCCGCCCCGCCGGCTACTTCAACGCCAAGACCCGCAAGCTGCGCGAGTTCGCCAGCCATCGCCGCGCCTGGGGAGATGCCATCCCAAGCCGGGACCAGCTCCTGGCCGTCTGGGGCATCGGCCCCGAGACCGCCGACAGCATCCGCCTCTATGCCTACGCCCAACTGGAGCTGGTGGTCGATGCCTATACCAGCCGCATCCTCGGCCATCTCGGGCTCGCAGAGCCCAAGGCAAGCTACGACCGGCTCAAGGCCACCTGCGTCGCTGCCCTGCCCGCCGACCTAGTCACCTACCAGGAGTTCCACGCGCTGCTCGTCGAACACGCCAAGCGCACCTACCGTCGCAGCCCCTACCGAGATGCCCTCTTCGAGTAGCTGCAGCCCCGCTCGATCCTCGGGATCCCGGCCGTCAACACGCGCGGGACGAGCGACACGCAAACAGGCGGGGGTATCCTGGATGCCAAGTGCGCCCTCCATCCCTAGGCTCTTGCCCTCCCCCGCCAAGCGGTCCAGGTGTGGGGTCTGAGCCCGGTCGTCACCAGAGTAGCCGCAGGACTGGGGCCGCAACTGATCGGCCATGATGTAGAGAATGTTTGGCCGGTTGCCATCGCTACCGCACCGGAGGCTGGCTACCGAGCTTCTTGATCAGGATCTCGATCATGTCGCCGACTTGGTTGCGCCGCCGGAGCATCGGGGCAGCGGTCTGCGTGTAGTCCTTCATGGTCCGGGAGATGTCGGCCGGGACGCGCAACAGGCTCTGGGCGCGCTTGAGGAGTTCGCCCTCGATGTCCTGGCGGACAGTGGCAGCGCGGACACAGCGGTCGAGGAGGGCGAGGTATTCGTAGTCCTCGATGCCATCGCGCACGATCTCCAACCGCAGGGAGGGCCAGGGGGTGAGATCCGGGCCAGGCCAGATGAGCACGCCATCGCCATTCACTCCAAAGCGAGGGTAGGTCTTGAGATCCTTGGCGTAGTTGGGCATGGCTTCGGGGAAGTGCTTGCCCTCAGTCGTGGGGCCAGGCATGCCGTCCCACCAGATCATGCACCAGTAGAGCAGGCCTGTCGCCCTGGCCTGCCAGGTCTGCCAGAACAGAACCCGGTGAGCTGCCCCCTCCTGGTCAACAAAGAAGTTCGCGTAGGGCGGCTTCGGACCGCAGCAAACATAGAGCCAGAGCTTCTCCCCGGCAGCCAGACGCTCCTTGTAGAAATCAATGCCGTCGTCGTAGCGCGCACTGAGGGGGCACCAGATATCGACCGTGCCCGCGAGCTCCTTGGGAATCCGGTGATTCACCGTCTGCATGATCGGGAAGTCGGGCGCGGCCTTCCGTGCCCGTTGGTAGATGTCGCGCACGAACGGATACCCCTCTGGAGAGGGCTCGTCGATGCCGTAGATGTAGGCTGTGCTGGGCAGGCCGAGTTGCAGGTATGCATCCCGCTTGGCACGCAGCCGTCCCATCTGGATCTCAGGATCCTCGGTCGTCGTGCCATTCTGCCAACTGCGAGGGCAAGGCAGACGGTACATGCCAAAGGAGGCCGGGGGGTAAAGAGACTTGACGAAGGGCTTGAGGGTGGTCCTCAGCGCCTCGGCAGCCACCCCCTTGCCGTCGGCAGCCTTGCCCAGGAACTCGTTGGCCGCGTTCTTGGGGGTCAGGCGGTAGGTGCCGAGGAACTCGCACCAGACGGCATACTGCTTGGGGGTAATGTGCTTGGCATAGTCGCCGGTGCCGAAGTACCACTTGGAGAGGGCACTGGCGTAGATGCCGAAGGGACAGGCGAGGCTGCCGGGACGCGGCAGGCGGAATGGCCTGACCCGCAGTTCCACCGGCACGGGGACGGGCGCCCCCCCACAGTACACCGAAACCGTTCCCCGGTAGATCCCAGGCACCGCATCGGGCGGCACGTCCACTCCGATCCAAGCCATCTTCAGCTCCCCATCGGGAATACCGATCACTCCAGGCGGCAGCAGGACATCGGGCCAACGCCCCACCGAGCGCGGTGTGTAGGATTTCGGTTTGCCAGTGGTCACCCAGTCCACGCGGTGCCAACGCAAGGGCAACTGGCCACCGGGACCGCGCAAGGGCGGGGCCACGATCCGGACGCGCTGCGCGCTCCCCCTGGCGCGAATGGCCAACTGGAACGCCTCGGTCTCGTCCCGAGCCGCTGACAGCTCGACGCGGGTGCGGATGGGGACGCCGGCAAGGGCATCCTTGGGGAGGACTTTCCGCGACGAGTCGACGATGATCACGTCTACCGGGATGGTTGAGCCATGGGGGACAAGTGCGTGGCGGGCGGCCAGAACTCGGGCGTCGGCATGCAGCGCCCGAATCGTCCCCAGGTGCTGCTGGCAGAGCGCCAGGTCGTCGGCGTCCTTGAGGCCACGCGCCAGATGAGCCCGGAGGGTGCCGACCTCCGCCATCGCCTTGCCCAGGGTGCCCTGGATCTGCTGGAGAGTGGCCTCGGGTAGCCCATTGGCCTGGAGTTCCTGCCGCAACCGCGCCAGATCCTGGGCTGCGGATGCGGCGGCGACCTCGAAGGCAGCAGCCAGGAAGGGGGTGAAGTTGGCCGACAGCTTCACGTTCCCGAATCGGGCTGGCCGATGGAAGCCACCCAAGGACCACGTACTGGTCTCGCCGCTCGTCCGGTCGTTGCGGACCAGGTTGATGCCCCACATCTGCCCCACAGTGGTCGGCAGCCCCAGTTCGGCAAAGGGAATCGCCATCTCCAGTGTCCAACGGTCCCGCTCGCGGCGGGTGGCCACCCGGACCTTACGGTTCCAAGATGCATCCTGGCCACGGGAATCACGCATGACACCGGCGGCATTGACGCAGAACTGAACGTACTCGGCGTGCCCATGCCCTGGGTCGAGATAGACCTCCACACTCTCATCCAGCCAGCTCCTGCCATCCCGTTCGGTGGCATCGAGCTTGAGCTTGCTGCCCACCGGGAAGGGGCAGTCGAAGGCCACGTAGAGGGCTTGGTCGTCATGGGTCAGCCAGGCCCGGGTGGCTTGGCTAGGGAGCTTGGCACCGGTGTGGAGGACGAATTCGGTGACCGCTTGGTCTTTCACGTAGCAGGCCTCGGACAGCACGCCATCCAGCGTTGGCGTAGCACGCTGTGCCGTGGTTGTCGGGGTCCCGATCACCGCAATGTCGTCGTACCAGGTGGCCCCGCCTTGACGGGAGTAGAGAGCCAGTCCCATCCTGGCGGCGGCGTCTGGCAGTGGCAACTCGTATTCGAAAGGCTGCCAATCGGGAGTCGGTCCCAACTCGCAGACCTTGTGGAATCCGAGATGCGTGCCGGCGCTGTCGTAGAGATGGATGCCCACGCGCGAGCCGGTGACGCCCTTCTCCGTCCGCACATAGCCGGACACCAGCAACGAACTCCCGCCCTCTACCGGCAAGCCGTACTTCATCCACTGAAGCCAGGCCTTGTTCTTGCCGGCGATGGGATCCAGCCAGACCAGTTTCCCCGATGCCTTGCCGGAGTGGGCGACCGTGGTGTCCCGCAGATGGGCGTTTCGGTTCTCGGGCTTCCCCGGGTGTCGGCTCCAGAAGACGGGCAGGTCGTTGCCCTCCTCGAAGCCGCCGTTCTGAATCACCGAGTTCACGCGGGCCACCTCGGGCGAAGGCAACGCCCCCCAGACCACACCGGAACCGGAAAAGACCAGAGCCGCAGCTAACCATGGGAATCGCATATCGGCCTCCTACTCCCAGCCACCAGACGGTACCCCGGCCCACCGAACGTCGGCTGGAGTTTGCTGACAAAGAAAAACCCCCTCGCCGTGATCGGCGAGGGGGTTCTGAAAGAAACGTCGGAAGATCACGCTACGAAGGCGATCACTTCTTGGCACAGGGGCTGGCAAACGCGCAGCCCTTGGGGTTCCTGCGGCTCTTGCAGAGGTGCTCGACACTGTCCCGGTCAACCTTCAGGTACACGTCCCGGTGGTTGAAGGAAGCAAATTCCTTCTTCACGCCGTCCTGACCGGTCTGGTACATGTACATGTGAGGACCGTACTCGAAGAACGCGGCATCATCGGCCGGAGACTTGCCGTCACGGACCAGACGATAGAGGCGGAGGGGGTTCGTGTTCTTGCCGCTGGTGTGCTCTTTGTACGGCTTCCGCTGGCTCTTGGCCTGGTTGGCGAAGGTGAGCAAGCCGCCTTCCTCGAAGCAGACTGTGAATGCATCGTCACCAATTTCCTTGACGCGACATGGGGTGTCCTTGTCGATGGTGACCACTTCCACGTAGCGATCCGCAATACGCTCGAGATGGTGATCCTCCTTGCCTACGACCTCGTTGGTCACGGCACGAGTGAGCACGATCTTGTCTGAGGTGTAGAACTGCAGATCTTTGAGCGCATCACCGTCGAGGTGATACTCCTCGATGAGGTTCGGGGTGAACGCCACCTTGGTCGCACACCCACTCAGCAGCACGGGAACGACAAGCAGTAGCAACTTTTTCATCACTCTCGGAACTCCTTGGGTAACAGACGATACCGCAGTTGGTGGTGGTGTCTCTCTGAATACAGCTTCGAGGGGGAGTGAATCGCGCAACGTCACGGGGAAAAACCTATCCGTGCTCGACGGACTCGACGCTGCCGAGGTAGACCTCCTGGATTCACTGTCAAAGTATACGCAGGACGTTTGCTTGTCAAGCCTCCGCGGAACCTATCGCACGACTTGTCTGCTTCAGCCACCCGAGCCAGCACGAATGACAGACGCAACCGGCTGCGTTCCCGGCTGCTGGTTCCAAGCGGCAGAATCGCGCACAGCGCCGGCCGCGGCGGTTGGCTCGCGAGGAATGCGAGGTAGGGTGAAGACGTCTGCGAACCGGCGGGCCGGGCCCAGCAGTGGGCGAGCACCGACGACTCTCCCCCGCAGGGGAGACAGCCGATCCATACGGAGATTGACCATGCGAGTGCTGATCGTCACGGACCTGGAAGGCGTGAGTGGGATCATCGACTGGGACAAACACGAGTCCCGCACCCCGCAGGATGTGTGGCAGCGGGAGCTGATGACCGGGGAGGTCAACGCTGCCATCGCCGGGGCGTTCGAGGCTGGCGCAACGGCAGTCAAGGTGGCAGAGGGGCACAATGCCATCGACATCCAACTGCTGGACGAGCGCGCCACTCTGGTGCCGGCCTTTTACCCAGCGGTGCCGCCCCTCCAGGGCTGGCAGGGATTCGACGCGTTGGTCGAAGTCGGCAAGCATGCCATGGCCGGAACGCCCGATGGCGTCCTCGCCCACACCGGCAGCAAGTCGGTGGAATTCGTCGAGATCAACGGCATCCGGGTCGGCGAAAGTGGCGGCGAAGCCATGGAAGCCGGAGACTACGGGTTTCCCATGGTGATGATTAGCGGCGATCTCGCCGCCTGCCGGGAAATGCAGGAGCTCCTCGGTGACATCGAGGTCGCGCCAGTCAAGACCGGCTACGACGCCCATCATTGCGAATGCCTCTCGCCCACGCAAGCCCGAGCACTCATTCGCGAGAAGACACGTACCGCCTTGGCAAGACTGGGCGACTTCCAGCCATTCCGGGTCGCAGGCCCCGTTGAGTACGTCCAACGCCTCTACGCCCCCTACGGAGAGGAAGCACGCAAGCGCTACGCGGAGCTTCCCCACACCGAAGTGCTTGACGAGCACACCGTCTTGTTCCGGGGTCAGAACGTGGTGGAGGCCTTTGCCCGTCGTTGCGGCCTGGACTACACCTGGCCAGGCTGAGTGGTCCGCCAGCATCGCCTGCGGCAACGACACCGAGGAACAGTGGCGGCAGTCTCAGCTGCAGCCCCCCTTTGCCGCGATGTTGCACAGGGGATGCCGCCACGCCATGTTGGTGACTCGCCCACTCCAAGGAGAATAGACTATGCGCTTCTGGCTTGCTGCCCTTCTCGCCGCCCTGCCCTGCCTTGCGGCTCGGGATCACCTCCTGTTCTCCTTCGAGGAGGGCGTCACCGACTGGCGGGTGAACGTCTATGGCAAGGGAACGCTGGAATTCGCCGAGGCAGAGCAGGCCGCGCAAGGCGAACGGGCCATGCAGGTCCGCAGCCAGGGGTTGCACGGAGGCAACCTGATCAGCCCCAAGCTGCCCAGCGGGCCCTGGCGACTGGATCGCTACGACCGGATACGCTTCCACGTGCGCAGCCCGCAGGTCATGACCAAGGCTACGCTGGTTTTCGTCACCAACGAGAAAACACACCCCACCTACAATCTGCATTTCGTCGTCGAGAAGCCCGGCTGGCAGGAACTCACCTTCCCGCTGTCGCGCTGCTGGAACCGAGGCAAACAGAAGCTGGACGCGAGGCGTCTCCAGAACGTCTACATCAACCCCGGCCAACCCGACGCGGAGTTCGACATCGACCAGGTTGAGCTGCTCTCATCGGCTCGGCAAGTCTTCCTGCGACCGGATCGGGTGCTGCGCGCGGTGCCGGTGCCTGCCGCCCCGGTGATCGATGGGCAACTGGATGACCCCGCCTGGATCGCGGCCGCCAAGCTGACAGACTTCAGCTGCTACCGGCTCGAAGGCCTCGCCAAGGACCAGACCGAGGCGGGTGTCTGCTACGACAGCGAAGCCATCTACCTGGGCGTCCGCTTGCACTCATCCGCCATGGACAAGCTCAAGGCCGAGGAAACGGCGCGGGATGCAGTGGTCTATGAGGACGACTGCGTGGAGATCTTCGTGGACCCCGAGCACGACCATGGCAACTGGCGGCAGTTCGTCGCCAATTCAGTCGGAGCCCAGTTCGACGCCCACATGCCCGGCGGCGAGCCGGGGCGGGGCATCGCCTGGAACGGGAGCTGGACGGTCAGGACAAGCAAGGACGCCGCCGGATGGATCGCCGAAGTGCGGATTCCCTTTGCAGACCTGGGCGGCACCCCCAAGCCCGGCGCGGTACATGGCTTCAACGTCTGTCGCGAAGCCCCCAGTACCGGCGAGTTGTCCATGTGGACGAGGACCGGCGGGCGCTTCACGCGCGTGGCAGGACTGGCGGACCTCATCTACGGGCCCTTCGCACCGGCTCCCCCCACGATCTCCGAGTTGGTCCTGGAGGAAGGCACGACGGGCGGTTATGTCTTCCGTTGCCAGCTCGACAGCAACCAGGCACTGGGCACCCAATCGATCGTGCAACTCCAGATCCCGAATGGCGAGCCAAGCCGCGTCGCCCATGAGCAAAAACTCGCCAAAGGGCGGAACCGGCTCGTGATCCCCGTGCCATGCGAACCCAAGGAGGAAGGCGAGGCCAAGCTCCTTTGGACCTGTTTCGACGAACAGGGACAGGTCCTTGCCTACCAATCCTTCACCTTCGACATTCGGCTGCCCAGCGAAGCGAGTCTCGATCAACTCGTGCTGATTCCCTCCCCTCAGGAGCTGAAGCTGGCCGAGGGGACCTTCACCGTCGGCCCAGAGGAACTGCGCATCCAGCCAGGCCCCGAGGGTCGCTCGCGCTTCACCGCCGGCGTCATCCAGAGCGAACTGACCCGGCTTTACGGGGCGAGAGTCGGGGTCCGTCAGCATGTCTTGGCAGACGCCTCCGCCCGCGTCCTGCTGGGCGTGCCCGGCCGTTTCCCGGAGCTGGCGGCGGCACTCAAGGCCAGTGGGACGGATCTGCCCAAGCTCAAACCCGAGGGGTACCTACTCCTGGTCACGCCCGAGCAGGTCCTCATCGCGGGGGCTGACGACCGGGGGGCATACTACGGTGCGCGCACCTTCCTTCAACTCGTCGCCCATGCCACGCCCGATGGGAGGCTGCCACAGGCCCCGGCCTGTCACGTGCTGGATTGGCCCGAGCAGTCCTTCCGTGGCGCCATGATCTTCACCAGCGGTTGGCCGCAGGACGCCTTCGACCCGGAGGTCGTCAAGGAGTACATCTACCGCCAGATTGCGGGCTACAAATTCAATACCATTGTCTGGCAGATGAAGGCGGGGTATCGCTACGAGAGCTGGCCCCGCCTCGCCAACCGCTGCGCCCTCAACCGCGAACAGATGCGGGATGTGATCCGCTTCGCGCGCGATCACTTCATCGAGCTTATCCCCAACACCAACATCCTCGGGCACGCCAACTGGATCGTGCTCAAATACCCCGAGCTCCAGGAGGACGGCAAACCACACCAGCTCTGCACCCGCCATCCCCAGACCTACCCCATGCTGTTCGACGTCATGGAAGAGATGCTGGACCTCTTCGACCACCCCAAGCGCCTGCACGTAGGGCTGGATGAAGTCCGCTGGAAGACCCACAACTTGCCAGAGGCGGAGCAATGCCCCCGCTGCCGCGGCATCCCCAAGCACCGGATCTACGCCGACCACATCAACCGCCTGCACGAGTTCCTGGCCGGCAAAGGCGTGCAGATGTGGATGTGGGGGGACATGCTCGTCCCCACCCACAACGGGGCCAAGCCCTTCGATTGCAGCAAGGCCATGGACCTGATCCCCAAAGACATCGTCATCTGCAACTGGTCTGCCAACCACTCGGCCGGTTCCTGCGAGATGCTGGCCAAGCGCGGCTTCCCGGTGGTCAAAGCCAACTCCAGCGAGATGGTCCTGGCGGATGCCCCGCACACCTTCGGCAACCTCGCCAGCTTCTGGTATCGCCACCCGTGGTGCCCGCTTACCCAATCCGGCGAACGGGGCGAGATGCTGCGCCAGGCCTTCGCCGCCGAGCATTCCTGGCACGTCAACCGCGAGGACACCAGTAAGGAAGCCTTTGCGCGCCGGAACGACATCAATATCCTGCGCCTCCAGGCCCAGCCGCCGCGCCCCAAAGGGACCGAGACGTGCCTCTCCATCTCCCTCGCCAAGGCGCTGAACCGAGACCTGCGCGACGAGGAGGCGGACGACGGCAAAGGCTGGGCGGACCTCGGGCCCGATCTCGACCTGCGCAACTTCCCCACGGGCGAAATCCTCGCCGGACGCACTCCATTCACCGTGCCCGATCCCCGCGCGGTCTACCTACAGGAAACAGCCAAGAGTGCTGCCATACCCATCGGTCGCCGCGTCGCCTCCCTGCTTCTCCTCCACACCGCGATTCCGCCTGCGGCAGGCGACGCCCGGAAACAGTATCTGAAGCGTTTCCTGGCTCCCAACGAAGGCGTCCCCGTGGCCGAACTCCGGGTGACATACGCGGGCGGGGTGGAGCGGATCGTGCCGCTTCGGGTCGGCATGGAAGTCGGCTTCTGGCAACCCACCCGCGGCTCGGAATACCTGGTCCGCTGCCCCTACCTGCTCCGCTTCCCCACCGCGCTCTGCCAAGAACGGCATCCGGGCAGCACGGACGCTGCAGCCTATGTCCACGAATGGGTCAACCCCCTGCCCCGCGCCAAGATCGAGACCATTGAGCTCCGCCATACCGGTACAGAAGCGGCCTACGCACTCTTTGCCATCTCGGCGCGCGAACTGCGCTAACTGCGGGGCAGCGTGGGAACTCGGGACGGGGCGAACAGGTCCATTCGGACAACAGAAGCACATGTGTACCGGAGTTGTCCGATGCCATTCGTACGCGCCCCAGACGGCAAGGGCTTGTTCTACATCCCCGACGCCGACATTAGCCGCCCCAAGAAACACCCATGCGCGGATTGCAGCGTGTGCCTGATGTGCAGCGACGAACGCTGCGCCTCCTGCTTGCGGCAGAAGCAGCCGTGCCAAAAGCCTGGAGGGTGCACCTGCGCCAAACGCGCGGGGTGATGGTCTGCGGGGGGCATCGCATGTGCCCTGGACGCAGAACGGGCGAGCGATTGGCATCGCCCGCCCGTGGTCTGCGGCAGCTGGTTGCCTAGCTTTGCGGGGCGTCGGCCACGGCCGTCTCGAAGCCGTCATCCGTCTCCACCGCGCAGGCAGCGGTGATGGGGCGCTCCAACTCCGCGAAGACACCCTTGCCGAGCATGTACTGGCACGCGTCAGCGGCGGAACCGGCATCGAAGTCGCTGTCGGTGTAGTGGCAGCAGGGCACATTGTGCTCGTAGGTGCAGACGTAGAATGCCTTGCCCGGCTCAAGCGCGAACTCGGCCACATGGAAGGCATCGTGGCGGACGATACCCAGATAGCCCTTGCCACTGCCCTTCTCGACGATCGAAGCAATGCGGGGGGTGTTGAGGGTGTCGTGTTCGTAGTCCATGCCGAAAAGCGCGGTCACCAGGGCGTCGCGCATGTTCATGCCAGCGGCCAGTTTCTCGGTGATCGGGTCGGTATGCGAGCCATTGGTGGCCACCGCGTAGGGCCCGGTCAGGCGCAAGCAGTTGTAGGCGATGTAGGGATTCTTGTGGATGTCATCCTCGAACCCGGCCTTGGGGAGAACGGAGATGGCCTTGTCCAGAACTTTGGCTTCCCGGTTCGGGAAGGAGCGGGAAGACACGCGATACATGGCGGCCAAGCGGCCAGCCTTGGTCATGCCAACAGAGACGATGCGCCCGACATACATGGGATTCTCCTATTCGCCATTTCAGATTTGCGGTTTCAGATCTGTGATTTGGAGGTCAAGCCCCTCGGTCCTTCCCCATTCGGTGTTCGGTGTTCGACGATCCCCATCATTCCATCATTCCATCATTCCATTCCCCTAGATCTCGTTCGTGCTGCGGAACAGGGCGTGATGGCGAAGCTCGACACTCAGCGCCACGTCTTCCATGGCGATCTGCAAGCTGTGCTTCAGCCGGGCCACATCGGTGCCCACCTTCAGATTCAGCAACAGGATCATGGTGTAGACACCGTCCTCCACGCAAGTGGACAGATCCTGGATGTTGATCTCTTTCTGGCGCAGATACTCGGTCACGGCGGAGACAAGCCCGATACGGTCCGGCCCCACGGCAGTCAAGACATACTGGTTCTCCGCAATCGCGGATGGCTCGTCGGGAATCTCCTGCGGCTCGCTCACGCCCACCGCGAAGGGCGTCTCGCCCTCCACGGCCTTGAGAGCCGCACTCACTGTGGCGCGGGTCGCCTCCTCGCCAAAGGAGGCAATGAGGATCATCGTGAAGTGACCGCGCAGGACTGTCTGGCTCATGTCGGCCAGATTCCCGCCGAGGTTGCGGATGGCCGTGCTCACGTCAGCGACAATGCCGACGCGGTCCTCGGCCATGATCGAGATCACAAAAGGCTTGGCCATGGGGTTTCCCTGTCAGCGCTGGCGAATGACGTCGCGGTCGTAGGCAAGCATCTCATCGATCCAGGCGGGCCCGGTAGGCGCGTCGGCCTGCAGGCAGAACATGTCCCAGATCGCGCCCAGGGGGAGCGTCTTGCACTCTTCGAGCAGGGCCAGTTTGGCGGCACCGTCACCGCCGGTCTCGAAGGCCATCAGCGTCTCGGTGGGCTCCAACAGGGCCGCGAGGATGGCCTTCTGCGTGGCGCGCGTGCCGACGGCCCAGGCCCCGATGCGGTTGATGCTGGCATCGAAGAAGTCGAGGGCGATGTTCGTGCAACCCAGGACGTTGCCGCGCACGATCTGCTGAAAGAGGCAGCGGATATCGTCATTCAGGATGACCACGTGGTCACTGTCCCAGCGGACGCCCCGGCTGACGTGCAGGAGCAGCTCGTCCTGGAAGGTGAGGACGGAACTGATCTTGTCGTGGATCGTCTCGGTGGGATGGAAATGTCCCATGTCCAGGCAGAGCATGGGTTCGTGGGTCAGGGCGTAGCCGAGGTAGAACTCGTGGGAACCGACCACGTAGTCCTCACTGCCGAGGCCGAAGAGCTTGCACTCCACTGCGTCTTTGCACCAGGCCGAATCCACGTCTGCCGCGAAGATCTCGTCGAGGGACTCAACCAGACGCTGGCGGGGGCCCCACCGGTCGATCGGTTGATCCTTGGCACCGTCGGGAATCCAGTGGTTGACCACGCAAGGGCTGCCTTGCGCGCGCCCCATGGCCTCGGCAATCCGCCGGCAGGCAATGTCGTGGCGGACCCAGAACATGCGGGTGTCGTGGTCCGCGTTGGAGAGCGTGTAGCCATCGTCGGCCAGCGGATGGGCGAAGAAGGTGGGGTTGAAGTCCAGGCAGATGCCGAGCTTCTTCGCCCAGTCCATCCACTTGGCGAAATGCTTGGGTTCAAGCTGGTCGCGATCCACCACTTCGCCATCGGTCTCGGCGTAGATGGCGTGCAGGTTGAAGCGCAGTTTGCCGGGGATGAGGGCGGAGGCTTTCTCGGCATCGGCCCGCAGCTCGTCAGCGGTCCGGGCCGGGCCAGGGTAGTTGCCGATGGCCATGATCCCGCCCCCCGCGACGGGGTCGTCATGGACTTCGAAGCCGCCCACATCGTCGCCCTGCCAGCAATGCAGCGAAATCGGGGTGTTCTTGAGCTGCTCAAGGGCGCCTTCCACGTCCACGCCCAACGCGGTGTAGACTTCCTTGGCATCCTCGTAGCGCCGCTCAATCGTTTCCTTGGGGATGGGGTCGAACATGCTCAGATCTCCGTGATGGGCATATGTGATTGGACAGAAGGTTTGGTCGTGCTCTAGCGCCACTCGCCGCGCGAGGCGCTGGAACGCAGGTAGCTCAGGGCCTTGCCCGAAGCCATGTCGTCGAGCTTGGCGACGGTCGTCGCATCGGGTCCTGGGAGGGCACCGACGGACGCGAAGAAGGCATTGCGCTCGGCCCGGATCGGGTGATCCTCCGCCGTCTCTTCGTCAGTGTAGGAGTAGTCGGCCCAGCGCAGCAGACGAGTGTGACCGACCATGATCTGAGCGCCCTGCAGGAAGTCTCCGTGGTAGGGCTTCATCGCCTCGGCAGCGAAATCGTCCACGAACCGCTGGCCCGGCTTGTTCAGCTCGGTGCCGATATTGATGGGCAGGTCGAAGCACTTGGCCGCCGCGATGTAGCGGTCGAGCTCGCGCACCAAGACCGCCGCCTTGTCCGCATCCTTCACATTCCAGTTGCGGTCGGGGATGATGTTCACTGCGGCGATCCCCTTGGCGATCAGACATTCGAGCTGGGCAGCGGGGTCGCTCTCGCCCGCCCGCATGCCGTCCAACCAGGTGCCCATGGGGATCGCGCGGCATTCCTGGATCATGCCGACCACATCGTCGAGCAGGGGGAAGGTCGTGTCGTCGGGCTGGGCATAGCCCAAGCCGCCGCTCTTCATGAGCTTCGAACGCAGAAGATCGTTAAAGGCATTGACGTTGCCGATCGTCTCGGCGGTGTCGGCCGGATCCAGCCCCAACTTGCTGGCCCAGAACGCGGCCGCGCCAGTGCCAAAGGTGGCCAAGGACTTGTCATAGTAGGCCCGGACGATGTGCCGTTCGGTGGCGTTCTCGAGCGGCGTGAGCGGAATCACATCCGCATCGTAGTCGAGCGACAGATCCCCCAGGGCCGCGTTGACACGCCCGATCAGCGCCCGGTTGCGGGAGTGGGACCGCGCCAGCATGTCGGCCAGGACAGCAATGCCCTTGGTTCCCGCCGCCGGCGGAGCCACAAAGCCCATGCCCATGAAGTAGAACACGCCGGGCTCGCCGGGGGAGTTGATCTCCTGATCCGCATACTCGCGGAAGAAGGTCCGACTCTCGAAGCCAACCGCCGCCCGCACCCCAAGCAGGTCGGTCGCCGCGAAGATCTCCGCCAGCCCCTGCAGCACATCAAAATCGCAGATGGCCATGGAATACAGCCCCCGCTCCCTTGCCTCCCACGCCAGCCGCGCAGGGGACCAGCCTTCGCCATTGAAGGAGAAGAAGGTGTGCATATGCATGTTCACCCAGTCGCTCTGCGGCTTGGCCGGAGTCGGCGAAGCGGCCAGCAGGTCCTGCAGGGCCTGCGAGCGTTCCTGGGGGCAGAATGAACTGAGCTGTTCGACGAGGTCGGGCGTAGACATCTGGCATCTCCAAAGGCCCCCCGCCGACCAAGCAGCAGCCATGCGCGGGGGCCAGTTCCTGATTGCGTAGCGTATCTTCGGAATATAGCGGTCGCCCCCCATGCCGCCAGCGTCAAAACCCCGTCTGGACGATCTCGCTAGGCTCGTCGCGAGAGACACGGGCGTCGCCGACTACCAATCGCGGGCGGGAGGTCTACGTTTACCCCACAACGAACGACTCGGAGACCGACCCCACATGATGTTCCGCCTTTTCCTTCTGTTCCTCACCATACCAGTGGTCGAGATCTACATTCTGGTCCAGCTTGCCCATCGCCTGGACTGGGGCGCGGTGCTGGTGATCGTGGTGCTCACAGCCCTCCTTGGTGCCCATCTTGCGAAACGCGAGGGCGTCATGCACCTGCACCGCATTCAGCGCAGCTTCTCGGAGGGGCGTGATCCAGCGCCACAACTCCTGGAGGGACTCATGATCCTGCTGGCGGCCGTGCTCCTGATCACCCCTGGCCTGCTGACCGATGCATTCGGTTTCGTCCTGCTCGTCCCACTCACCCGCCGCCCCCTGCGGGTGGTTTTGCAGCAGTGGCTCAAGAAACACTTCGTGAATCAGGTGTTCGTGCACCAAGCGGGGGCCGAACCCGAGGAGCGGGAAGTGATCGACGTGACCCCTGGCAAATTGGATGGGGAAGGCTGACATGGCGAGGGCGACTCGGGCGGAATGGGAACAGCGCTTCCTCGCTGGACTTCAGGAGGAATGGGAGATCGCCCGCTGGCAGTTGCCTCGCGAGCACGCGTCTGCCCTCCGCATCCCGACCTTCTCGTTGACCGATGCCGAGACCACCTGGGGATGCTGGCACGGAGCCCCGCTGCGTGATCTGCGCCTGAGCCGCAAGCTGGTCTGGAACCACCCCTGGTATGCCGTCGTCGACGTGCTCCGGCACGAGATGGCACACCAGGTCGCCTACGAGATCCTCGGTGGCCAGGACGAGCCACCCCACGGCGCCGGTTTCCGCCAGGCCTGCAAGTGGCTCCGGATCGCGCCCCGGGCCACCGACAGCTACCCCACCCTAGACCAGCTCGTCGCCGGCCAGGAGGAAATCGGGGAGAACGACCGCATCCACCTACGCGTTCAGAAGCTCCTCGCCCTGGCCGAGAGCCCCAACCGTCACGAGGCGGAGCGCGCCCTCGCCAAAGCCCAGGAGCTGATGGCCCGGCACAACGTGGACTTGATCGACCGGGGCACCAAGCGCGACTACCTCTCCATCCGCCTCGGCGAGGCCAAGAAGCGTCACTCCCGCGATGTCTACATCCTGGCGGGGATCCTCGGCGAGTTCTACCTGGTCCGGCCCATCTGGATCACCGGCTACGATCCCCAACGCGGGACGGCCGGAAAAGTGCTTGAGATCAGCGGGACGGCCATGAATGTCCGCCTGGCCCACTACGTCTATGACTTTGTACGCCAGTATTGCGACCGAGAATGGCGCGTGTTCTCCTTCGGCCGACGCCTGGGCAGCGGGGGACGCCGCGACTTCACCATCGGCATCCTCAGCGGCTTTGCCGACAAGCTCCGCCAGGAGACCTCCCATGCCTCGCCCCAGATCCGCGACCTTGTGCAACGCGGCGACCCCGGCCTCGACCATTACCTGGGCGAACGCTATCCCCGCCTGCGCACCCGCCGGGGCAATCGCCTGTCCTGCCGGACCGATCTCCTCGAAGCCGGAGAACGCCTCGGGCGCGACCTGACAGTCCGACCTGGCGTCGAGTCCGGGCAAGGCCCCCGACTTCTCGGCAGTTGACGAATACCGGCCGGCCCATAACCTTATGCCTGTCCCTTCAGCCACGAGCCCTTGGAGGAAAATCATGAGAAAGCTCCTATCTGCCCTCGCCTTCTTCTGCATCCTTGCTGCCCTCCCCGTCCAGGCATTCGACACGGCGCGCGGCGCTGGTGCGTTCGTGGTCTTCGAGGACCACGACGGCATCGGCTGCTGGGCCCTCGCCAAGAGCCGCATCATCGAGTTCTACCTCAGCCAGGACGAAGACGAGCGCACCACCAGCGTCGTCCTCGTCTACGACAGCGGCAAGATCGCGGTCGCCCGGCGCCCCAAGGCCGGCCGAGCCAGCGGCGGCGACGTCAACCCCGGCGAGGTCTACAAGTTCGAGTTCCGCCGCGAGGCGGACGCCCAGCGCTTCATCAAAGAACTCATCAAGGCCGTCAGCGCAGACTGACCCCGATGCAGCGCGAGCGAGAGGACCATCGCGGCCATGGCGGTCAATCCGTTCGGATTACTGAAGCGCGAGGCTATGTTCCCGATATGCAGGACCACCCGACCGAACTACGTGTAGACCGCACCGTGCTGACAGTCACTGGGCTCAGCGATACTAACGAGGACCAGTACTGGTGGGCGAAGACCCCGCACGAACGCTTGGAAGCGATGGAAACAAACCGACGAGTTGTCTATGGCTACC